>JAQXSY010000066.1 GCA_029219205.1 Bacillota bacterium
GTCGGTCAGGCTGCTCTCGATTTCCCTTACTTGTCTCTCGTATTCTTCTCTTGTTATAGGCTCGGGCTGATCAATATCTTTTGCCAGCCCAAGCGTGTCGTTTTTGAAGTCTTCGTCTGCAACGCTGTCCTTTAACAGTCCGTTGACGCTGTATTTGCCCCCGAAATTGACAATATGAACCTGTGTCAAAGGCATGTGAACTTCCTCTCCGGCAACAATAAGGAAGTCTGTATCCTTGAATTCTTTAAATTTCTCGATTGCTTCAAGCGACGGATGATATCTGCGGTGATCGGATACAACCATGAAATCATACCCATTTCCACGGTAATTTGCGCATGTTATATAGCAGTGTTCCCTTCCGTCTGAACCGGTCGTATGCATATGAAGGTCTCCGCGCAACGGGATGCGCTCCACAAGGTCTTCGTTAAGAGAGTAAACCGCAAGGTCGCATATAACCTTTCCGGACGCTTCCTCAACAACCCGGATCGTATGCTCCTGCTCATCCTTAAAAGAAGCTTTGAAGACAAGATTACCCTCCGAAGTTTTTTCGGCGCTGACGGTTCTGCCGTTGTAATTTTCATAGCAGGTATGGAAGCCGCGTTCCATATCGTAAATATTAATTACGTACTTTTCAGCTCCAAACGCCACGTTTTTTGCAAGCGGACGTATCGTAAACTCAACGTCGGTATTAACCGGGAACGCAATCGGAGTTATTTCATAATTATGAAGCACATATTTCATTTTAAATTACTCCCCATAATATTTCAAAAAATTATGTCTGACAATTACTTGCTAAAATAAGCAAGCTTAACCGGTCCGATCAGTCCGGACGCGGGAATGGGAAGGAAATATGAGAAATAATCCTGGACTTGGTTTGCAAGCGTGTTTGAAACCTCTATCACAAGTTTGTTTTCCCCTTCCCTGACAGCTCCGGAAATATCAAAGCTGTAAGGCCGACATATTCTTATGCCGAGATCCTTCCCGTTAAGCGTAACACGTGCCGTTTGACCGACTGTTCCAAGTTCCAGACCGACAGGCATTTCACCGTTTTTAAAATCAAAGGACGCTTCATATCGCATTTTTCCGGAGAAGCCCGGTTTTTCGCCGAAAGCCGTAATATCAAACAGCTCAGCCGTTTCTTTATACGGAATAAATTCCTGCTTTTCGGGGTCAGTGAAATCTGCGGCGTCGAAAAGTGAAATTTTGTATATGGGCATAAACTCTTTTTCGGTCTTTTCAGCGGCGGGAGCGGTGTCAGGCTCTTCGATTGTGTTGTCAAAAACATAAATTACGGACTGATAAGGAGCAAGCTTTATCTCAAGCTTTCCGTCGTCTGACGTGCCGTATTCCATATTGTCGTTAAGAATATCGAGACGGCAGTATCTTCCTGTCGCCGGAACCAAAGCCGTCGTGTCAACCGATTCGCGCGTTGAGCTGTTAAAGAACATTATTTCTGTCGTTTCACCGCGTCTGGAAGCATATATTCTAAGCTCCGGATTGCCCTCAACTTTAACCGAAGGCTTGATTTTTTCAGGAAGCGATTCGATCGTGGAGACGTCTCCGAAATTGCAGCCCTCGGGACGAGCGTTTATAAATATTACTTTGGTTTTAAGGTTATACAGTGCGTCAAGAACATACTGCGGCAGTTTCTTTGCATACGGTACAACGATTGCCTTATATCTTCCGTACGGAATGTCGCCGACCTTTCCGGCGATAACGTCATAAGGAATTATCTCATAGCTTATATGGTTCTGAGACAACTTATATGCCGGCTTCTGCATAAGCATCATATCGCCTTCTGCATTATACCATTCTGCCTCAGCCTGATACAAAATTGCCGCGTCGGATATATGATCGGTTCCGTAAAGAAGATGACAAGCCTTGTTTGCGTAATTCATAAGGGAGCAAAAACCGTCGTATTGCGGATCGTGACCGAGCGCTCCGAAATGAGGTGGACAATCTTCGTCGGGGAAATCCGGCGAAAATGCGTGAGGCACCAGATGGTTAACGCCGTTCACAAGCAGGTAATCGACAAGCCATTTCATGACTGGCGTTCCTTCAGACCAACCGTAAGCGCCGAACACCTCGCACATTGCGCGTTTTTTAAGATTAGGATAAACCTGAGCCATTGATCCGCAAAGATTTGCGAGAACATACTGGAAGAATTCCGGATCCGCATAGCCTCCGAAACCGGTGCTGCTGTGTTTATAACCCGTATATCCGGGCATAACCTGATGAAGGACAATGTCCATTCCGCTCATATCCTGTCCGTCAAGAGCTCTGAAGTAGTGACCGCCTGTTGTTCCGGTATGCGCGCTGCAGTTCATGTCTTCGATAATGTGACCGATATACATTACTCCATGGTCACGAGACCATTTTCCGAGCTGCTGTGTAAACCTCTCGCTGTAATACCGTGTAATAATGTCCATATACGCGCAGCGAATTTTGCTGGAAATATCGCTGCCCACCATATTGTACCAAACTCCGGGAATGCACGGCATAGCGTCCCTGCCGAGTATTTTTGTAAGCTCGGCAACCATATCGTCGTTCCAGGGCAGCGACAGTCCGTACTGACCGATACCCATATTAAACATTCCCTTATCAACCATAGGCTTAAGGTAATAGTCGTTGTTGAGCATAGGCTCGTCGGAGAAAAATCCGGCGAAAGTTTTGCCGAAGTATTTGCTGTAATGCTCGTAGTGCGTTTCGTAGACCGCCTCAATCAGTACGTGTACGGATTCGGCATTCATCGGATCAATATAGTATTCGCAGCCGGGGCGATAGAACTTCTGAGCTTTGTATATGAAGAAAACTCTCCACATTCCGTCCGGAACATCCCAGTTCAAATACGTTCCGTGGCAATACTGAGTAACATCGATAGCATTATCGATTATTTCTTCTTCGTATCCAACGCGTTTATATGCATATGCGCCGAGAAGCACTCTGTCTTCGGAGTTTTCGAAAAGCATCGTGGCGCTTTTCTGCGGTCCCATTATATCGATGTGTCTTTCGCAAAGATGCCACGCGCGAAGATGCGGATACTTTTTCTCAAGCAGACCGTTGGCGCTTCCTGTCGGAAAATGGCTGTCGTCAAGCAGCCAGACTTTCATTCCGAGCTTTTCAGCCTCAGACAAAATTACATCCATATCTTCCCACCAGGTTTTTCCGCAGAAATCCTTGTGGACACGTGATTCAACGGTTATCGCGCGAGTGCCGGTGTCGTATACTCGCTTCAGCTGCGCAGGTATATCGTCACGGTTTGTTCCTCTCTGCCAGAAAAATGGGAGAAGATAGTTGTCCTCCTTACCGTTTATCACATCACATAATTGTTTGAGCATTTGCTGTTCCTCTCAATTCATATTATATATTAGCATTAACCTGCCGACATTGAAGCATACAGACGCATAATCATTCCGCATGCGCCGGCAAAATCGACTTCATTCTCGGGTGAAAACTTCTGAGACTTTGTAAAAACGCCGCATCTGTAAAGATACGAAACAGATTCCTTAGCATACTCAGATATTTCATCCGCATCGCGGCAGTTGAAGCTTTCTCTTATCTGATTCAGATACACGTTTTTATATATGTCCGTGTATTGATTTAAAGCCTTGTCAAGTATCGCGCGTTCTTCGCCGGAAGCATACGGATCACGTATGTAAAGCGGCTCTTTCGTACCGAATTTATTTATTATTGCGGCTCTTTTACGCGCATTCAGGCTTTTGTCGGTGGGGTCCGATTTTTCAAACAGTTTTTCAAGCCCGTTTATTATTTCGCTGTCGGCTGCATTATAGCACAGTCTTTCAAAATAGTCAGAAGCGTAGACGTAATAGCAAATATCTCCGTCGGCGCCTGACGTATAGAGCCGAGAAGGATCCTCGGACGAAAGTGCAAACGAGCTGTATGAAAATCCGCAAAGCGAATGATCCTCAAGCAGCATTTCGTAAGTGTACGACGACTGCGTCTTAATTATTTCTGTCAATTTCAGAAGCTCCTGTTCCGAAAGCGAAAAGTTGAGCTTATAATTGTCACTTTTTTCATCATAAACGTAACAGGATTCTACAAAACTCCTGTTCGATTCATTATATACCGTTCCGGCAAGCCGCTTTATAAAGCTTGAAGCAGGTATTACAAACGGAAAAGCAAACCATGCTCTTATAACTGATCTTCCGTTCAAAGCAACATGTGTCGACATATTCTCCGGCACAAGCGAATAATCCTTGTATGTGCGTACGGCGGACGTTAATCGGTCAATGTACTGACTTCCTTTGTCATAAGCAGAATATACATAAACCGAAGCTTTTTCACCGTCGGTCTGCGTTAATCCGTACGGAAGCGTGTCATATGAAACCTTTTCGTATGACGCAACTATATCGTCGTACTTTGAATATCCGTTAACAGCGCTGGCGGCAAGCTCGCTGAATTCACTTTCAGTAAGCTGATTCGGCAGATATACCTCGCTGCTTCCGCCCATATAAAGCGTGTCGCGCTGCAGCAGGATAACAAAACAGCTCATTAAAAACGCGGCCTGTTCCCGGGTGATGACAGAATCCGTGGATATTTCCGATACCGCCTTACGATATTCTTCACTGCCGTATGTCTCGATCTCGGCCTTGACCATGCGTTCAACAAAGCTGTCGCATCCGGCAATAATCAAATTGTTTGCCCTAATTCGTGCTTCGCTCGGAAGGTCTGCTTTCGCAAAAAAGCAAAAGAGCATCTCGGTAAAGCCTCTTACGGTCATTTTGTCGTTTTTAGAAGGCAGCCCTTCCTCAAAGCCGGTCATTTCAGCAAATGCGCGGATATAGCTGCTGCTATCCTGAGCTTCAATCGCTGTGATCGGGTTAGTCAGACATACGGCGGCCATTGATATAATCAGAACCATGCTGATTATCCTTGATATGGCTCCGGTTCTGCGCTTTCCGCTTTTTGAAAGGAAACGAAGCCTTCTGATCAGCTGATTTCCCGCTTTGGACATGGAAAGCGAGGCAATCGGCTCGCCGCCGCGCGTATTTCTGTCAGCAGAGCGGAAAAGCAGCATGGCGTATTCCTCTCGTCTGAGCCCGAATTTTTCAACGGCTCTCAGGTCGCAAAGAAGCTCCATATCGTTTTCGATCCAGCTTCCTGCAAATATAAGCAGCGGATTAAACCAGTAAACGCACTTTAAAAGTGCAAAAACAAAACCTGTCAGATTGTCAAGGTATTTCAGATGGATAAATTCATGAGCCAAAACCATCCGGCAGTCCTCGACGTTCTCCTCGGCGATCACAATTATGGGATGAATCACTCCGACCTGCATGGATTTATGTCCGATATACACAGGAACATTGCGCTTAATTTTAAGCGAACGCTTAATTTCCGCGGCTGTATCGTTTACACTGCTTATACAGCACGGTTTCAGCTCACGCTTCAACCGCCTCCTGCCAAGCGAATTTGAAACCGCGGTAAAGGTCAACGCAAGCAGAACGACAAAAAGATATACCGCTATAACAGCGCGGTTTGCATTAACCGAGTCAAATAGTTCAAAGCCGGCACTTGATTTGATGCCGGTGATCTGAAGATCAACCTTTGAAATATCCGCCGGAGACAAACCGGTTTTACTGCTGTCCTTCACCATGTCGCTTCCGATCGCCGCCGGCATATTGTTTTCCAAAATAACGCCATCCTGTATGGCGGCGCTATTCACTGTTTCCTTTATCGCCTGCGATGGATCTGTGTTGAATACCGGGAGACCGGAAAAAAAATTGAACAACGAGATATCGCTCTGAGGCATGACCGGAAACAAAAGCCGGATAAACAGCAGAGCCCATATGTAATATTGGAATTTCGGAGTAAATTTGTATTTGAACAGCACCTTTACAAGCAATATCAGCAGCACCGTCGCAGCCGACATAACAAGCATGGTAAACAAAAATATCAGAGCCGACAATCAGAATCTCGCTCCTTCCGGATAAAGGCTCTCGGCGTCAGTCCTCGTAGGATCTGAGAATTCTTATGATCTTCTCTCTTTCGGAATCGCTTATTTCGCCCTCTTTTACAAGTGCGGCGATAAAATCCGTATGCGAATCGTCAAAAACCTTGCTTATAAAGGATTTAACCTCGTTTTGGATGCAATCGTTTTTATCAATCATGGGAGAGTATCTGTATACGCCGGTTGTTTTATCAACGTGTACTGCTTTTTTCTCAGCAAGTCTGACGATAAGCGTACGTATGGTCGTATAGCTCCATTTACTGTCTTCCCCAAGCGCGCGGACTATGTCGCCCAGTGTCATAGATCTTCCGCCCTCGCTGTTCCACAGCACCTTCATAATAATCCACTCAGAATCGGATATTTTTATTCTCTCCATAATTAGCCTCCGAATTTTTTATCTTTTTATCTATGATATAATATAGCAACCGCTTTGTCAAGCCTATTATTGTTATTATTTCTCAATACATGCGCATCCGTACGTTTTTTGGGAATATTCTATAAGGTTCACAAACCGATTTTTGAAGCGATATGCGCCGCAAAAGCTTCGAAAATATCCTCTTTACCGAGAAAGTAAAGCATCCTCGCTCCGGCAGCATCCTCAACCTCGTTCAAAGTCCACCGGCCTCCGTCCACAATAAAATCCACGCCGATATAGTCTGACTTAAGCCTTTCCGCAACACTTACGGCTATTTCAATTTGTTCCGCTTCCGGTCTGAACAGTTCTGCTTTTCCTCCGAGCGAGAAATTGCTTCTAAAGCCTGCTTCGGAACGTCTGAGCACGGCTGCAAAAACCTTACCGCCGAGCATATACAACCGAACGTCGCAGCCGGGTGAATCGCACATACGCTGCACCACAGCGCTTTTCATATTCATAAGTATTCCCGCAGCCTCTTCTTCGTCGTCGGCACTGAACACCTCGCTTCCGCCGTGTCCGCCGAGGGATTTCAGAACGCATGGGTACTTTGTTCCTTCCGGAATCTTTCCGTCGTTTATGAGCTTTGTTTCAATAACAGGTATGCTCATTTCACGGCACATTTGGTACGTTTTCCATTTGTCGTTGCAGATTTCGGTTGTAACCGAATTGTTTATACAGACAACCCCGCGTTTTTCAAATTCACGCGCTATTTCAAAGCATCTCGACCTGTTTATTATAAAATCGGCGCTCAATCCGTATGCCGTTTTCGGATCGGTGAGCTCAAGCCCAATTCCGCGTTCGCCGAGCAACTCTGTCATATGACGTATAAACCATTCGTTCTTTGCCGCATCGTCTTTTTCGTATAATATAAGCCCCTTCAACTAAGCGCCTCCGAAATATATCTGATAATATGCTCCGCAAGATTAACCCCCGTGCAGTCAAGCGTGCTTCTGAAATGTGGGCTGGAGTTGACCTCGCATATAACCGGCGTTCCGTCGTCTCCGAAAAGCACGTCGACTCCCGCAAAATCAAGCCCTAAAGCTTTGCATGCAGCCTCCGCCGCAATAATCTGCTCCTCCGATGGATTATACGCTGTCATGCTTCCTCCGTTTGATATATTCGAACGAAAATCATGATCATTGTATCTGAGCATAGACGCAACCGCTTTCCCTCCGACAATGTTTATTCTCACATCACGCCCGACATTTTTTCTCCCCGTAAACTCCTGCATTATAAAATCCTTATATCCTATATACGCGATTATGTCAAAAAGAGATTCTTTGTTTTGCGCAAGATATACCTGCGCTCCAAACGATCCGAAAACCTCCTTTATAACCAGCGGATATCCCAAAATGTCTGCTGCTTTCAGTGCGAAATCAAGACTGTTGTATCCGACTCCGTCAAATGTTTTCGGAGCTATGACCGTTTTTGGAATTTTAACGCCGGCTTTGCTCAGATTTATTGCAGTAAGCGCCTTGTTGTCGCATAGTTCAACCGCTTTTGCGGAATTAAAAAGTCTTATGCCTGCGTTTTCAAGCCTTGACGCAAGGTATACGTCCTTGTCCCAAAAAATCACAAAATCGGGGATCGGCTCATCGGTAAAAAGCTCTCCGACCGGCGACAAAAGCGATGCGGTCGTTCTGATTTTAAGTGAGACATCGTTTTTTCCTGCTGCGTCAAGCAGCATTCGATAAAGTTCCGTAAATTTTTCTAAGCCTATGAAACTGTTAACGACCAGAATTCCGTTTAGTTTTTTCATTTATGTTCCACGGCCTTCCGAAGTTTTTCTTCCGAATCGGCTTTCAGACGCCTGCGCAAACCTTTCGTCCATTCGGAAAAATTTGCAGTATTTTCGCCGTATATCAGATTTTCGCTGTATTCCAACTCAGTCCAAGTAGACAACGGCGCTTCATTATGCGACAATACCGCCTCCATATTGTCAAGCGCCTTGAAGAGCTTTGCTTCCGGAGTTTTCATCTCATTAATTTCATTAAATAATACTGTCAGTTCATCACGCATCGGATTCGGAAGCCCCAAAACAAGCTCCGCAACCGCTCTTTTTTCGGTTTCTTCATCGTCGTCGGTTTTATCAAAAGACGGAATATCTCCGGTAACCGCCTCTCCGAAATCGTGGATAAGACACATTTTTATCACCTTATCCATATCAAGCTCCGGGTATTCGTCATGGCAGAGCATTGCCATAACCGCCAGCCTCCACGAATGTTCGGCAACGCTTTCTCTTCTTCCGCACGAACTCCATGAATGCCTGGTGTTGCACTTCAGCTTCTCAATTTTTCCGAGAAAATCTATATAGGCTTCGTAGTTCAAAAAATCACCTGCTCCTATAAAATCCGGCATGATATTTAAATCATGCCGGATAATTTTTATTTCAGGAATACTTCTATGACAGGATCGATAATGTCCGGCTTCAATATCGGAAGTATAAAATAAGTGTCGCCGTCTTTTTCTTTGAATTCGATCTCGCTTGCATCATGCAGGAACTGCGCATATTTAAACTTCCCTGCCGTTCCCTTTATATAAAGCTTTATAAACGGATATTCCCTTATATGGATATAAAGACGCTTTCCGTCTGTGGACTGAGTCAGCTTCGTGCCGCCCGGAGCGACAAATTCCGGTTCCGCCATAGTGCAGCCGTATATTGACCTGCTGTTGTATTTCATCCACTCAGAATATACGTCGAGCGCACGTACCGCGCGGTGATCAAAATACCCTCTTGCGGTCGGGCCTACGTTCATCAGCAAATTTCCTCCGACGGAAACCGTGTTTACCAGCATCTCGATAAGCATTTCGGGCGATTTCCAAGTCGTTTCGTCGCGGTAATAGCCCCATGATCCGGAGAAAGTCTGGCACGCTTCAAATACAACACGCTCGCCGGTCGTTTCGTGTCTGACCCATTCCGTGGGCTGAACCTGTTCGGGCGTCCAGATATCCTGCTCTATGCCGGTGCGATTGTCGATAATGATCTCGGGCTGAAGCTCGCGTATCAGCTTAATCAGTTTTTCCGATTCCCACTGATCCTTGCCCTTTCCACCGTTATAAAGCATCCACGGCTTATAGTCTCCGCTTCCCCTTCCGTCCGGATAGCTGTAATCAAACCATATAACGTCAATTTTGCCGTAATTTGTTAAAAGCTCACGGGTCTGATTGCGCATATATTCGGCATACCTGCGCATATCCCTGCCCTTGTCCTGTTCTTCTGCATCAGGATCGTTTCTGCGGGGATGGCAAACGTCTATATTAAAGTCGGGGTGATGCCAGTCAATAAGCGAATAATAGAATCCGACATGAAGTCCCTCCGCGCGGAACGCGTCCGCATATTCGCGGACAAGGTCACGTCCGAACGGCGTATTTGTTACTTTATAATCCGTATACTGCGAATCGAACAAACAAAAGCCCTCATGATGCTTGGTCGTAAGCACGGCGTATTTCATTCCCGCTGCCTTTGCGCGCTTCGCCCATTCTCTTGCGTCAAACATATCGGGATTAAAGTGCTCGAAATACCTCTGATACTTTTCTTCGGGCATCTGTTCTCTCGATTTTACCCATTCATGCCTCGCCGCCAGAGAATACAGCCCGAAATGAATGAACATACCGAATCTGTCATGCACAAACCACTCGGTGTTGCCGGGTGTTTTTCTTGTTGTATAGCTTGACATCGTACCTGTCGTCCTCCGTAAATAAAAATATTATGGATTTGCCGCCGCTACTTTTTTTCAACAAGGAAGAAAAACGGCGACAGGGGCGAATTAATTATCTGAAAACGTGACACACAAAACTGATACTTACTCAAATCCCGAAGATGGTCGTCGAGCATTATTCCCTCAGCGGTTCCTTCGGCATGTCCCGGATAAACGGCGATACACAGACCGCCTCCATGTTCAAGCAGTCCGATTGCGGAATCGACCGCCGCAAGCGTTGATTCCCGCATTGTCGTTATGCTCTTATCTCCGCCGGGAAGATATCCGAGATTGAACATCCCCACGCAGATCGGCTCCTTTATATAAAGAGCGGCGTTTGCGTGCGAATCGTGTATAAGCGTGTAATTACGCGGCGCGTCGGATTCTTCGAGCAGACGGCGCGTAGAATTTAAAGCGGCTTCCTGTATATCGAAAGCGTATAACCTTCCGTTTTCTCCGACGCCGCGCGAAAGCCACAGCGTATCGTGCCCGTTGCCCATAGTAAAATCCGCAGCGGCTCCGCCCTCTTTGATATGCGGGCCGAGAAACTGTTTGTGCATTTCAAGCAGATCAATCATGCCGTTATTCCCTCGGATCGATGTACTGCCAATAGGATTTAAAATATGACAATCCCGAAAGCAGCGTCAAAACCGCAGCGATTATAACCATAATAATGCTCGGAATATTATTCAGTCCCGGACAAACCACCGGCTCAAGCAGGATCACGATAACGCAAAGCATCTGCGAAACCGTTTTAATCTTTCCGAGAAATCCCGCCGCAATTACAACGCTTGACGAACATATCATCCTCAGCGACGTTACAGCGATCTCGCGGGTAATAATTATAAACAGCGACCAGAGCATCAGCTGAACGAACAAATCGTTTTCACGGTAACGCACAAGTATCGCAAGAAAAGTGCCGATTATCAGAAGCTTGTCGGCAACCGGATCAAGGAATTTTCCGAAATTCGTAACCATATTTTTCTTTCTCGCGATCATGCCGTCAAGCATATCTGTGAGAGAGGTTATGATAAAAAGCGCCGTCGAAATGATTCTAGACCATGTGTCCGGAATCACGGTAAAAACGATAAAAAACATACAGACCGGTATAAGCAGCATCCTGATTACGGTCAGTTTGTTCGGAACATTCATTTTTTATCCTCCGTACTTATCTTCTTCGTCATTTTACCGTACAAATCATAATCGACCGCTTCTGTTATAAGCACCTCAACGAAATCGCCCTCTTCCGGGCTCTTCTCCTCCGCCGAAAAATAGACCTTTCCGTCTATGTCCGGCGCGTCGGCTGCCGTGCGTCCGTAGAACGTCTCGGCTACCTGATCATAACCCTCGCACAGCACAGTTACCTTTTTGCCGATCTTTTTACGGTTCAGCTCGTCATGTATCTCCTGCTGTTCTTTCATGATCTCGTCGCAGCGAGACTGCTTTACGTCCTCGTCGAGCTGTCCGTCAAGCGAGTACGCTTCGGTTCCTTCCTCTCTCGAGTAGGCAAATGCACCAAGACGGTCAAATTTTGCTTCCTTTATATATTCGCAGAGCTCTGTAAACTCCTCGTCCGTTTCGCCGGGAAATCCGGTTATAACCGTTGTTCTTATGGTTATATCGGGAATCTCCGCGCGCAGTTTTTCAACGACTTCTCTGATAAGTTTTCCGGAACCGTGACGGTTCATTCTGGAAAGAACTCTGTCCGAAATATGCTGAATAGGAAGGTCAATATATTTTAGTATACGCGGTTCGTCACGCATAACCGCGATAAGCTCGTCCGTGATTTTATCCGGATAACAATACATAATACGTATCCACGGGATTGAAGTCGCGGAAATAATCTTTTTTAAAAGCGACGGAAGGCGGAATTCACCGTAAAGGTCAAGCCCGTAGCGTGATGTGTCCTGCGCGATTACGATAAGCTCCTTTACGCCGAGACCTTCAAGCGTTTTCGCTTCTTCAACGATGTCCTCCTCCGGTCTCGAACGCATACCGCCTCTTATAAGCGGAATTGCGCAATATGTGCAGCGGTTGTCGCAGCCTTCTGCAACCTTCAGATATGCCATATACTCCGGAGTTGAGACAACACGGTCTCCTCCGAGACGAAGCGTTCCGTTTGGATCGAGCGCAACGAATTTTTTGCCTTCAAGAACGCTGTCAACCGCTTCGACGATTCTGTGAAGGCTGCCGGTTCCGACAATCGCGTCAACTTCCGGCATTTCGCTCTGTATCTCGTCGGCGTAGCGCTGCGCCATACATCCGGCGCATATTATCGCCTTAAGATTGCGGTGTTCCTTGAGCCAGGCAACGTCAAGTATATTTTCTATGGACTCGCGCTTTGCGCTGTCTATAAAAGCGCAGGTATTTACTATTATTACATCAGCCTCGATGTCTTCCGGAGTCAATTCATAACCGGCATCCAAAAGCTCGTGAAGCATGACCTCCGTGTCAACCTGATTTTTCGGACATCCAAGCGAAATGAATCCGATTTTTGCTCTATGTTTCATTATATATTACGACCAACCTTTGCAGTCTAATCAGTTTTCTTTTTTCTGAATAAATTTGCGGATCGGCTTACATACAGCGTACGCGCACAGGACGGCAACCACAAGCTCGAGTACTCCGTTTGTCGCAACAACCGAGAGAATCGCACCCATAAGCAGTTCGTACGCAATTCCGTTTGCCGCTGCGTAAAGCTCTCCAAAGAACAAATAGATTCCTCCAAGGACAAGAACGGTATTCGCAAGCGATCCGGCCGCGCCGGCAGCTGCGTAAGCAAAAATGTCAAGCTTCGGTTTGTTTTTAAAGCATTTGATGAACGCTTTGAAAACAAGTCCGGAAAAAGTTCCGATGAGAATTCTGGGAACAAAGCATATAACAAGACTCCAGAAATTTCCGGGGGCGTAGACAGGTGTAAAGGTAAACGCAAGAAGCGGATTGGGCGGCATAAACGTCCATACGATAAAGCTGAACAATCCGGCAAAAAATCCCATAAGCGAACCAGCGGCAACTCCGAGGTTAATCGCCGTCACAATAACGGGAATATGAGCAAGAGTTGCAACAAGCGGTCCGATAGGAAGCGAACCAAGAGGCGTAAAGCATACCACGGCTTCAATCGCTAACAAAATAGAAAACTGAACCATTGTGAGTATTTTGGCATGATTTCGTGAGCGAATAGAATTAGACATTTTTAAAACCTCCGTTTTTATTCATATTATTGTACCATAAAACAGCCAAACTGTCAATGGCAGACTAATCATAAAAATATACGTCAATCCGGAGCCAAACAGCAGCAGGAAAAGACATAAAGATTAAACAGGCTTTTTTCTTTTCCGAATCTTCCTTGAAATGAAATAAGCCGCAACAACGCTTACAACATCCTTAATCAAATACGGCAGCGACACCTTAATAAACGCGGCGAAAAAAGATATTTTCCCGATAACAGAAAACTGCGCCGTCCCCATGGCATGACACACAGCCAGTCCCAACAAACCCGATAAAATTGCCCATACAGACTTTTTCTCAAAAGCAAGTCCGCACAAAAAAACAAACGGAAGGAACCCCCATATAAATCCGCCTGTAACAGAAAACAAAACATTGATTCCTCCCTTGAATCCGGAAAAGACAGGTACCCCCACAACGCCGAGAAGAATATATGTACAAACCGCCGCAGTGCCATACTTATACCCGAGGAAATATCCCGCAATAGCCACCGCGAATGTTTGCAGCGTTATAGGCACACCGGAGGGAAACGGTATGCTTATCTGCGACAGCACCGCAATAACCGCAGCCATTAATCCGACATAAGCAATCTTTTTTGTTACATTTTTTTTCATGTTCATTTATTCCTACCGATTTTTATGCTTACTTCGCCCGAAGTTAATATTTCCGACGTTTTATTTTCATATTCGACAACAAGCCCGCAGTTATCAGTAATTTGAACAGCCTTTGCGGGAATCATCTCGTTCGCTCTGACAACTAATATATCCTCTCCGATTAAAAAAGAACGCCGCTTATACTCGTCAAGAAATGTTTTTTTATCAAAGCTGTCATAATACAAAATAAAACGATTGAGAATTTCTGCCGCAAGAACACTTTTTATATCAGATTTTAAGTTAATGCTTTTAAATACCGCACCTGCAATATCAGAAATGCTCTCCGGAAATCCTTCCGGCGGCTCCGCGACATTGATTCCTATGCCGACTATTGCATAATCAAAAAACCCGGATTCAAAGTTAACCGCGCCCTGGGTTAATATTCCGCACACTTTTTTTCTATTGCAATAAACATCGTTTACCCATTTAATTTCGGCTTTATTATCACAAACCGACTCTATCGACTCTGCAACGCAAACCGCCGCCATTGCCGTAATACAGACCGCCTCGTCCGCACGTATTCCGGGACGCAGTACTATACTCATGTATAATCCGGTTCCCTTCGGAGAGTAAAAGATTCTGCCCATTCTTCCCTTTCCGGCTGTCTGTTCTTCGGCAATCACAACCGTGCCTTCTTTTGCCCCCTTTTCGGCTAATTCTTTTGCCAAAGTATTGGTAGAATCTACAACCTTATATACATTTACATCAAAACGCGACTTATCCAAGTTTTTTTCAACGCTCTGCTTTGAAAGTATTCCGGAATTTGAATTCATACAATAGCCTTTATTTGTAACAGCGCTTATATCGTATCCGTCTTCTTTCAAATCCCTTACTGCTTTCCACACGGCATTTCGGCTTACAAACAGCTTTTTGGCAATTTCCTCACCCGACAAATACACGTTTTCATTTTCTTCAAAAAGCTCCAAAACGCTCTGCTTTATACTCACTTTTTAACCTCATTTTTTTAAAGTACATCTGATATTTTAATACAATGCCGAGATATTGTCAACCTTTTTTTATAAATTAGGTGACAATAGAGATAAAAAAACGGAGGCCCTTACTAAAATAAAGGCCTACCGATTTTAAAATATACTTATAAAATTATTCTTATATTAAAAATATACTTATATTTTTTTATTTTCACATTTCTTGCTGTCCGCAAGAAGCGCGATAAACAGACCGCCCTGAACCGAACGATTCTTAAATCCTCTGTGCCTGCCCCATTTATTTATCGTTCCGACTATGCGTCCGCTGTCGGTATAATAATAGTCGGTAAACGGATAACGGGACTCGCTCTCTCTCAGGAAGCGCGCAACGGGAGCAATAAGCGCCTTTCTTTTTTCAACGCTGTCTGTCAATACCGTTGACCAAAGAATCCAATCGGACTTTGTGTAAGACGAACGCGAATCAAGCGGCACGCCGTATGTGTTTGACAGCTCAATATATCGATCGACTTCTTTCTCACGGATAACCGAATCGAAAAGCTTTGAGCCGAATATTACATCAAAAGCCATATTGTACTTCAAGCTGAAAGTTTCGTCGGCATTACCGCCGAATACAAGCGGAGTCTTTTCGCCGTCAAAGCACATTTCCTTCCATTTATCCGCATAATCTTTTGCCACAGCGTGATATTTGGCGCCGGTCTCGTCAAAGCCGAGCTTATCGGCAATTATCGCATATGCTTCAATACCGACAATAGCCTTTACGGAAAGGTTAATATTCTTGTCAAGGTGACCGGCAAAATCGTCGGTACAAAGCTGATTACCCGGCATCAGACCGTATTTTATCAAATATTCAACCCACATTGAAAGCAAATCCCAGTTGTCCTTCGCCATCTTTTTGTCACCGTCCGCAAGAAGGGCGGCGGCAGACATTATCAGCATATTGCCGCATTCCTCAACCGGCATCTGCCGTTCAAAAATATACAAGTCATGATTTTCGGGAAATGTATACCACATGGGATACGTATAGCTCCATTCGGGATCAAGCTTTGCCCGGGGAAAAATACTTCCGTCAATGCAGTTCTCGTCTGGAGCGGAATTTCTGTAACGAATACCGTAAAGTTGTCCGAAGCAATAAGGATATGTTCCAACATCATGCGGAGCAAAGTCAAATTTCCATACCGGCATGCGTGCAAACTTGAATATTGGCTCACACATAGCCCGAACCAAAGCCGGATTAAACAGCAGAAACAGCGGAATTGACGGATAGCTGACGTCAACCGTGCATATACAGCCGTTTGAATGATTCTCCTTTGACAAAAACAGTAAATTTCCTTTTCTGTCCAGCACCAGCTTGTGCGCGCCGACAGCCTGGCGCAGTCCGCCGTAAAGAACCAGCAGATAATCTTCACCGTAAGGCTTTGCCATTTTTTTCAGCTTTCTGTCGAAAGCATTGCACTTTGCAAATACCTTGTCTGCCTCTGCGATGGAACTTTCTATCGCCTCAACAATGTTTTTTCCTGTTTTTTCAAAGTAATAGCCTTTCAGCCAATCGCCGAAGTAAAAAATTGAGCAGGTATCGTCAAATGCAACGGTCATCATGCCGCTTTGCGCCTCGATCAGCGTATCGTATTCATCGGCGGCAGCCAGCATCTTATTCTGATCCACATTATAGTTGAACTCTAACGGTTCGCCGCCCTTAAACATGTGATATGAAGCCTCGCTTGTGCAGAACGCTTTCTTGCCTGTAAGATAGTAATAACCCCATTCCGCACAGGAATCGTCGTACGATTGCGACATAACAAGCTGTTTCTTTAATCCAAACCACGCAGCCTCAGTTCCGTCGGACAGTATATGTCTTCCGCCTCTGATCGGAGCTGCAACTTTGTCATAGCAAAACTCCTGGTCAATAAAAAGCGCGACAGTCACGCTTTTAAGCTTCCTTTTTGGCTTCAAAGTATATCTGAAATAGCACACAGGACACGAAAGCAGCTCCGGATCGTCCGGATTCAAAGGAGAAGTAAACGTCACGTCCAAATCAAAGTCCCCGCATGTAAATCCGTACCGTGTATCAAAGGATGTTATATCCACATACGTCTGCTCCATGTCAACAGCGCCGCTGTTGAGCCCCATAAACGAATAGACCTTTCCGCCGGCAGAAACCATGCCGTACATTTTTCTCGGTTTTCCCGTCCAAAACATGGTGTTGCCCTTATTAAGCCGATCCGCCCCCGACCAAACGGAGAAAAACGGATCCTTTACAAACAAAGGGTAAGCCGGAAGCAGCCGCCCCTCTTTCTTTTTTGAATTGAATTTCAGCATTTCAGCCTCCAAAAAATTATTTGTACAAATCCCCAAAAACACAGCGTTTAATAAAATTAATTTAACATTCCGTCGAACCGCCGTGCACGTTCCAGCGAAAGCGCAACAAAAGAATCAAAATTCAAATGCGCGTATATATCATTAGTGTGACGCCCGGGTTTGTTTGTATACTTTAGTTCAAATGTAAGCGGTCCTTTATAACCGACCTTATTTAAACGTTCGGCAATACCGTCCCAGTCCGCAAGACCGTCAAAAGGAAGCAGGTGAGAGTCGTCGCGCCATGTAAGTTTCTCTCCGGTAATCTTCATGTTGTCGTTAAGATGCGTGGAAACCAAACGGGAACCGTATTTTGTAATCAGATCGCGGCTGTAATTGTAGCACATTTCGTGACCGGTATCAATGCAGAATCCCACATTGAGACAGCCTGAATAAGCGTTAAGCAGGGCTTCGAGATATACTTCGCCCTCGGTGTTTTCGAGCGCTACCGTAATTCCTAATTTCCTTGCCTCTTCAAAAATTAGTCCGAAGCGTTCTATGCCAAGCTCGTTTGGAGTGCACCTTTCCATACCGATAATTGCATGCATAATCACAAGCTGTACATTTGCATCCGCACAATCACGCAGACACCGGATCTGGCGCTCGGTCTGGCGTTCGCCGTTTTCGCCTTCCTCCCATAGTGTGTGTATGTTGTCAAACGGCGCGTGAATCGAATGATAAATCAAACCTTCTCTGTCAATAACATCTCTAAAACCGCGGTTGCCGTTTTCCTCATCCCAACCGGTGAACACGCCGTCCCAGCCCGCTTTTTTGATACGAACTATCTGTTCCGGGACAGATATGTCAGAAAAACCCATTCCTGTTCCCAAAATCAGTTTTCTCATATTACCTCCAAACAATCCGAATCATATAAAAAACTTTTTCACATCCATAAGTTTAGCATTTCGGCCTAATTTTGTCAACCGCGTCAAAAATCTCAATAAAAAAATTTGCTTTAATATTGCAGCCCAAAGCAATTACGCACATGGCTGCAAATCCTATTTTAAAAGAAGCGCGCGGCCTGCAAAGACTGAAAAAATGCCTCCGCTCAAAACAAAGCCGCGTCTGCTTAAACCCACGGACGCGGTTTTGCAATTTTTCATTAATAATTACAGCTTCTTACCCAAGAGAAAAAACTTTCTGTCGGGATACCAGACGATCGGCTCGCCGTTATTCAAAGTAACCGACGAATACATAGATATACGCGCCGCTCCGCAGCTTGTATCTTCAGGATCAAGCCGCATAAATTCCCTGCCGCTCTCATAAACCAACGGCTGGAGAGCATCGGGATCAAATCTTCCGTATGCAATATAAACCGGATTTCGCAGGACGGACGAACCGCTGTGATTGTGATAAAACTGAACGTATCTTCCGTCCCCAAGGTCGTATACGGGACACGGCGCGACCGGGTTCAAAAAAGGCTTGCCGTCGCTGAAAAGCAAGGGGGCAGGCTCTCTCCAGCTTTGTCCGCAGTCAGCGGAAACGCTGTAAAAAACCGTACCTCTTGAAGAACGGAACGTTGAAAACAGTCTGCCGTCAGGCAAAACGATCGGACACGGCTCCTGGCACGACGAACTGTCCGTAAACGGTATCGACACGCCGTTTATATCATCGGGCAACCAAGTAATTTTTATATCGCTGATATCCGGATCATCGTCGATATTTTCAAAACGCATAAAGTAGCAGTGCGTATCTTCCTCGAAAACCGAACGGTCTCCGAGCGTGTACTTCAGATAGCTTGTCCATTTTGTATACCCGGCAAAATATCTTCCGTCGGGCAGCCTGATCGGCATCTGATATACATTGTTGTTCTGCGGAAGCGCCGGGTCGGCGTCGAAAGGCGTATTTCTGGTCTTAATATCGCACGATTTTGACCAGTTTCTGCCGAGATCGTCGGTATAAATGCAGGCAAACGCAGCCGTAAGCTGGCGGCTGTTGTCGAAAAACGGCGTCTCGCGGAAATAAAACAAATATATACGTCCGGAGCTCGATACCACCGGAAAGCCCCAGCTTGCCTGAAGCTCCCTGCTTGAATCGGCGCAGTGCGATCCGAGTATGAACTCGGGCTTGGTCCATGTCTTTCCTCCGTCAGGGCTGAACGCCATAACGATGTGATTATTTCCCCATCCCTCAATTGAACTTTGCGTCCAGAACGCAATCAGTCCGTCATATTTGGGATGAGTTATAACGTGCAGATGAACATTGTCGCCCTCGTAATCGAGCTTCGACGGAATATAAAGCGTATAATCCGGGTTCGTCTGCTTCATTGTTTCAAGGACGTGCTCTCTTTCGTATACTCTCATTATTTCGGTTGTGCGCGACGCTCTCCTCGCGGAAGCCGCGTATCCTTTCAAATTTTTTTAAAATTATATTTTTGTTTTTATCAGAAAGCGAACATAATTGTAGCGCCGACCGTCAAAACGACGCCCGCCCATGCCGTAAGGCTGACTTTTTCTTTGAAAAACAGCCGTCCGATGAGCGTTGAAACGATAATCGTTCCGCCGGTTATCATCGGGAACTGCACCGAAGCCGGCAGAACTGCGACCGCTTTAAGTAAACATATGTTTGAAACCGCGACAAACACAACGTAAATTGCCGGAAATACGAAATTTCCTCTGCTCTTTATTTCACAAAGAGCTTCTCTGAAATCGTCCCGTTTTCTGACTGCGAGAACAATCAAAATTATAACTGAAAAAGTAAACGTAAACAGATATTCCATCCACGAAAACTGTATCTCGCTCACTGCCCTGCCGATGTTGTTTTTATGCTGGTGAACAGTTGCGATTACGCTTGTTCCGCCGTTCGAAAAAAATACGGTTATGCAGTACAGAATAAGCTTTTTCTTATTAACCGCGCCGTTTTCGCCGGCCGTGTATGTTGCCAGAACGAGGGAAAAAATCATAAGTAAAACCGCAATCAGCTTTAACGGCGTAACCGGTTCGTTCAGAAACAGTATGCCGAAAACAAACGGCACAATCATTCCGCCGAGCATCATAAATATTGTGAACAGCGATATTCCGCCGACAGAAAGAATTTTTATGCCCATTATCAGATTTGTCATATAGCACAGCGATATCAGCGCGCCGAGCCCCAGAGCAAACCAGGTGAATTTCAGTTGAAACTTCATCACGCAGGCAAGCAGAACAAGTCCGCAGAACGCATATCCTGCCGCAAACATAAGAGATACGGCAAGCGACGGCTTTGTTCGCTTCTGAAATACGTTCATAACCGCAAAGTACACGCCTATGCACAATACGGAAAACACAAGCAATATATACGCTTTTGTCATATCATTTAACTCTCTTCAGTTCGATATCGGCAGCGGCAACCTCAACACTGTCGCTGACCTCCGGAATGTATCCTTCCGGAATGTCGATTCCGTTCATTTTAAGCTTTATTCCGACTGTACTGTCAATAAAACGTCTTTTTGACGGAGCTATCGAACAGTTTGAAAGAGTCAGATTCATGTGCGGATACTTCATTCCCTCGGCTTCGATTTTTTCAAATCCGATAAGCGAGTCTTTGAGGTCGGAATTGACAATCTTTATATTGTCCGGATGACCGTTTCCGTATATCACAAATTCAACTTCGTTCTGAACGCTTATGTTATCAAATACAAAATTGTGTTCATAGGGTATTTCGGCGTTCGGATAATAGCTTCTGAGGTAATTGTCATTGCTCATCTGGAAGCAAAACGCAACTTCGCGCTTTTTGCAAAGACGAATATCGCGGAAAGTTATGTTTCGGCAGCCGCCGGTATAAATCTCGTCCTGCATCGCATCCCAGCGTATTCCGTCTATGACCTTTATTCCGGTTTTAAAGTCGGGCGGATTATAGGATCTGAATTTTGTACCGTCGGGAGACATAACAACTCTGTAAAGTCTGTGATTATATACAACCGCGTCGGAATGCTGAAGCTCCATTCCGCTGTACCATTCAACCCAGGCTCCGGAAAGTATTCTTGTAAAGAACCCGGTGGTTGAATCCGCGTCAAGATCGTAGCAGTCTTCGATCAGGCCGTTCTCAATCCAGCCAAGGTGAGGATTTGATACCGAATAATCGCTTCCGTTCAGCGCTATCGGATCGTCGAACGTACGGAAAATACCGTGGCGTATTGTAAAACCGTTGCCGGGACCGAAGTGTATGCCGTCCTTCATCCCCTCTATGCGCACGTTTTCGATAAGAACATTTTCAAAATCCGTAATCTGTATCGCATAGTCTTTGGAATTTATATCGCAGACAACAAAATCCCGTATAACAAGATCCTTTACATACATAAATCCGAGATGAGCCCTAAATCCCGTGATCGCGTTTTTCGTATTCTGAGTACAGAACGTCGATTCAACGTCGTTCGCAATCAGATTCAGTCCGACCACCTTTATATTTTTATTGATGATTCCGGTATGAGCGCCTTTGTTCTGAATGCAAAGACCGATCTCGCCGTTGAATTTCTGACGGCGAAGGTACACGCCCGCGCCGAAAATAAGCGAAGTGTCGTCGCCGAGAGAAATCGTATCCGCTACGTCGTAAATACCCGGAACATCGATACGTATTTCTCCTCCCGCGTCTGCGGCAAGCTGAAGCGCCGCCGAATTTGCTCTTGCGTCGTTTCCTGGATAAAAACCTGTTACCATTTAATTTTCCTCTTAATCAAAATAAACATTGAATTATTAAAATTCACATGTTATCATAATTGTATCACATATTTTAAGCCGTTTCAATACAAAAATCTTTATGGAGAATTTTTTCCGATGCGAAGAATAAATCTATTTATTACAGCGGCATTCTTATCAACAATTCTGCTTTCCTCCTGCGCCTCGGACAGCGGCGAAGAGGCATACGAACCGGGAGCCTGGACCGGAGAAATATCCGTCGTCTTCCGTGATTCCGAGCCGAACACTCTTTCCTCCGAAGTATCGGCGCCGCAGCTTGAAACCGTTCCGCCGGAATCAGCGGCTCCGAACGCAAAGGAAGTTCTGACAAAAATAAAATTCGATTCTCTCCCTGTGCCGGTAAACGAAGAATTTCTCGAATACTGCCGTGATAACTACTGTGAAGAGCTGTACGAAGGACTGCTTGCGCTCGCCCCGTCGGTTTGTGAAGAAGATTTCTACGAGCTTACCGGCTGCACTCCGCGCGTTCTGTACGACCGGTTTATGAACGCCGAAGACGTTATCTTTCACGACGACAAACGCAAAGAGACCGTCAGACTCGGTTTCACAGGCGATATATGCCTGTCCGAAAACTGGTGGCCGGCGATAAGACTTGACACTGAAAACGGAAACGTAAGGAATTGTCTTACAAACGGACTGCTCGGCTTCATGCGCAGGCTTGACATACTGCTTATCAACCACGAATACTCAACATCCGAACGCGGAGAGCCTCTTAATGGGAAGCTGTATACCTTTCGGGCAAAGCCGGAGCGGACGCAGGTACTCTCCGACATAGGCGCCGACATCGTTTCTCTTGCAAATAATCATGTTTTCGATTTCGGCGAGGACGCGTTTGACGACACGCTTGATTATCTTTGCAGCGCCGGAATACCTTACGTCGGAGCCGGCATGAACAGAGCGGAAGCCGAACAAATCCGCTATATTATTTCGGGAGGCATGAAATTCGCTTTTGTCGCCGCAACGAGAGCCGAGAAAAATATTTTCACGCCAAATGCCGGCGAAGATTCACGCGGAGTTTTTTATACATACGACGACACGCGCGCCTGCAGCGTAATTTCAGAAGCAAAACAAAACGCCGATTATGTAATTGTATATGTTCACTGGGGAACCGAAAACTCCACCGTTCTCGAAAAAGCGCAGACCGTCACCGCGCGTAATTATATCGACGCGGGCGCGGACGCAGTTATAGGCGCACACACGCATTGCCTTCAGGGAGTTGAATTTTACAACGGAAAACCCGTGTTTTACAGTCTCGGCAACTTTTGGTTCAACGGTATGCCCGGCGACACGGGCATCGCCCGCCTCACAATAACGCCTTACGAAACGACGGTAAGCTTCGTCCCGTGCCTTCAGTCCTCCGGCGCAACCGCGCTCGCAGTCGGAGACGAAGTTCAGAGAATTCTTTCGTATCTCGAAGAAATCTCCGACGGAAAAGTAAGTATTGACAAAAACGGCGTCATAACCGACGCTCATTCAAACGCGCCGGCGCTGCATTGAACCATACTGTTCACAAACCTTATAACGTCGCTTTTCGGATAACGGCAGTATCCTTCCGCAACAACGTGCATCAATCCGTGAGAAAGATGCGTATACAGCATTTCAAGGTCACTTTCAGTGGCCTTTTTCAGTTTTGTCCGCCAGTAGGCGATACTTCTGTCGTGCGCGGCATCGATCATACGTCTGATAATCGCCGGATTCGTGCTTTTGAAAACGAGCGTGCGGAAAACTGTTTCGTTTCGGTCGATCATATCGTATATTGCGGATATCAAATCGGTAACATCAAATGAATTTATATACTTAAAGGACTCCTCAAAATCGCTCAGCAAGTCGTTTTCTATGCTCTCGAGCAGATCAAAGCAGTCCGAAAAATGAGAGTAGAACGTCGCGCGGTTTATGCCCGCCTCGTCGCAAACCTCTTTAACCGTTATTTTGTTTATCGGCTTTTCTTCAAGCAGCTTGAGCAGCGCTTCCTTGCATACTTTTATCGTATATCTGACTCTCGCGTCGTTCTTCATTTTTACTCCTCCTTTTTATAACAAAATGTTTACAAAGATAATCAACGATTATCTTTTCTGTGTATATTATCTTTCGGTTAAGCTTGATTTGTCGGTTGATATTCCCTCTTTTATATATTATACTAAACTTATGAAAAATAATCAACATCTGTTTATATAAAGGAGGTTTAATATTTGTATTCCAAATATTTTCTCACCGGTGCAACCGGTTTTTTGGGAAATGCCGTCGTAAAAGAACTGCTGCAGAAAAATGCTGAGATATACGCGCTTGTTTGTCCGAACGACAAGCTTGCATCCGAACTTCCGGAAAACGTACGCGCTGTTTCGGGGGACGTCACCGATATAGATTCGCTCAGAAGCTTTTTTGAGAACGCAGACGAAAGCTCCTGCGTCATTCACTGCGCCGGTATCGTGTCGATTGCTTCCGCCCCCGGTAAAAAACTTTACGACGTTAACGTTGGCGGGACTGAAAACATTTTGAAGCTCTGTCTTGAACACGGCGTCGGGAAATTTATCTACGTAAGCTCTGTACATGCGATTCCCGAACAGCCGAAGGGCGTAACCGCGTCAGAAATAAATAATTTCTCTCCGAACGCTCTTCAGGGAGACTACGCCAAGAGCAAAGCCATTGCGACCTCCCTTGTGCTTGCCGCGGCCGAATGCGGTCTGAACGCAAGCGTCGTTCATCCTTCCGGCATAATCGGTCCGGGTGACAAAGGCTGCGGAAATATCACTTTTATGCTTAAGTCATATATAAGCGGCAAACTTCCTCTTGCGGTTAAAGGAGGCTACGATTTTGTCGACGTACGCGACGTAGCGCACGGAATTGTTTCCTGCTCCGAAAACGGAAGAAAAGGCGAATGCTATATTCTGTCAGGTCATTACGTCACCGTACGTGAACTGCTGAAAACAGTCAGAAAACTCACAAACGGAAAAAGAATACTTGCGCACGTAAGCCTCGGTTTTGCAAAAATAATCGCGCCTTTTTATGAAAAACGCAGCCTGAAAAAAAAGGAGCCGTTATATTTTACTCCATACTCAATTTCGGTACTCGGTTCAAACGCCGCCTTTTCTCACCAAAAAGCTTCCGCCGAACTGAACTACGCGCCGCGGAGTCTGAAAAGCACATTAAGCGACACAATAAAATGGATGATAAAAAACGGAATATGCCTGAAGCCTCAAAAATCTCGCTGATCGGCCCCTGAAATCCGGATTCTTTTAACGCGTACGGCGCAGCTTTGTAAATAACCTGGCTGCGCCTTTTTTGTATAACTAAAAAATCGGCGCTGAGCCTTTCGGTCAGCGCCGTAATAATTTTTTTTCGTGTGAGACCGTTTTTATAGAGGTCAGTCGGCGTAGTTTGTAAAATAATTCTGTATCAGTACAATTGGCGTGCCCTTGTCCCCGCTGCCGGAGGTAAGGTCGCTCAGCGAGCCGAGCAGATCGGTCAGACGCCGAGGCGTCGTTCCCTGAGTAGCCATTGTTCCCTTCAGATCCGAAGCTTTTTCACGGATCGACTTTTTGATCGCATCCTTAAGCGCTTCTCCGCTAAGCCCCGCAAAATCATTGTCCGCAAGGTATTTGAGCTTAAGCTCGTTCGGAGTGCCTATGAGTCCCGGCGTATGTGCGGGAGAAACGACCGGATCCGCAAGCTCCCATATTTTTCCGACCGGATCCTTGAAAGCACCGTCGCCGTATACCATAACTTCAATATTTTTTCCGGTTTTTTCGTGAAGTCCGGCATAGACCGCGCTGACAAATTCGTCGCAGTTTCTCGGGAACAGCTTAACCGTATCGTCCGTCGCCTTGTTCGAGCCGAGCAGACCGTATTCGGCGTTGAATCCGCTGCCGCTCTCGGGCTCAGACAAAATATCGTCGAGTCCGTATACTCTCTCTGCGCCGGCCGATTTAAGAAGCCGTTTTGTGCGGGCGCGCGTATGAATATCGCTGCAAAGCACATTTTTTGTATAATTGAGAATTGTCTTGGCGTTGTTGGCAAAAATTACATTCGCCTCCGCGCCTTCACCCTCAATGATAGATGTATAATATTCAACATAATCAACTCCGGTAAACGTGTGACGAACGGATCCGAAATAATTTCTGAACTGCTCGACGGTAAGCTCATCGGTCCACGGATTGATTCCGGCTTCGTCAAGCTTGTCAAGATCAACAAGGTGGTTCCCGACTTCATCCGAAGGATAGCTCAGCATAAGCGTGATTTTTTTCGCGCCGCGCGCAATACCGCGAAGACATACGGAAAAGCGGTTTCTGCTGAGTATCGGGAATACCACGCCGAATTCCCCCGTCGGGAAATGCTTTCTTACAGATTCGGCAATCTGATCTATCGTCGCATAGTTTCCCTGCGCCCGGGCGACAACAGCTTCGGTAACGGCAACAACGTCGCGGTCTTTAAAATCGAATCCCTCTTCCTTTGACGCAGCAAGCAGTGAGTCCACAACAATCTGCGCAAGATCGTCTCCTTGGCGGATTATAGGCGCGCGTATTCCTCTAACAACTGTTCCGACTGTATCAGACATTTCAATTCACCTTTTTACAGTTTTTAAAAAAACTTCCTTTCTTTTTTGCTTTAAATTCTACAGAAACAGTATAACATTCTTTTTATAAAAAGTAAAATAACTTTTAAAAGTAAAATAACTTTTTTTCATTAACGTCATAATATGATTTTATATGATTTTTATCCGCGAATCCACTGTTTGTGCAAATTGTAAAATTTTCCCTCAAAAAGTTTGTATATTATTTTTGCAGGAACCTATTGATATTTTTGGTAATATGTGGTAATATATTATTGTAAAAATCAAAACAGGATTGTGTTATCGTGAGTCTTGTGGCATCCGGGGTCACAAGCACCTCGGCACAGAACAGAAAGGAACATTCACAAAAATGGAACAGAACATAAAAATATTAATCGCGGATGAAAATTCTGAATTTCGCAAATCATGCCGCAGCAGCTTGGCAGGACTCGGGTACAAACAAATAGAGGAGGCATACAACGGCGAAGACGCGCTGGCAAAGATTGAAAAGCTGCATCCCGACATTGTTATTATGGACGTATGGCTTTCAAAGCTCGACAGCACGCAGGTCATTAAGCGTACCGGTTCACTGAATCTGCTTCCTGACGCTCCTCCGTCTTTTATAGTAATATCCGTCGTGAACAATCTGAACATGTTTGCAGAAGCGACCGAAGCCGGAGCAGAATACTGCATGCTCCGTCCGATCGATTACAACAAGCTCAACGAACGAATACTCAGGATATGCGCAAACCGCACCAGCACATCTGAAAAGCAGCGCCCGGCATCGCCGCAGACAGATATGGAAACGCAGGTTACAAAAGTGATTCATCAAATCGGAGTACCGGCTCATATAAAAGGCTACCAGTATCTTCGCACGGCAATACTTATGACGATTGAAGATAACGACGTTATAAATTCGGTTACAAAAATACTTTATCCCTCGGTTGCCAAAAAATATTCAACGACCTCGTCCCGAGTCGAAAGAGCCATACGTCACGCAATCGAAGTCGCATGGGACCGCGGCGACCTTGACACGCTGAATTCATATTTCGGCTATACAATACAGAACAACCGCGGAAAGCCGACAAACAGCGAGTTTATTGCAATGATTGCAGACAATCTCAGGCTGAAAAACAAATTTTCCTGACTTAAAATACGCTTGTTCCTAATCATTTCTCACATTTTCAGACGGAAAACAACATCTGCGGAAATTTGTCCGTACGATGTTGTTTTCTTTATCCGGTTATCAGCGTCCGATTATAGTCGTTATTATATACTGGGCAAGCATTAATCCGGCGGCAGCGGGAACAAAGCTTATTGACGACGGCGTGCGAGAACCGGTCACAACGGGATTTTCGTCGCTGAACACGACCGGAAGATGATTTATCCCTCTTGAACGCAGCCCGAGACGAACCGCTTTTGCAAGCGGACAGACAGTTGTTTTTGATATGTCGGAAATATGAAGCCGGGTCATGTCGAGTTTGTTTCCGGTACCCATGCATGAAATAAGCAGTATTCCGTTTTTAACGCAGTATTCCGCAATGCAAAGTTTGGCGGTAACGTTGTCAATTGCGTCGGCAACAAAATCCGGAGCGGCTTCTTCAATAAGCCGAGCCGTATTGTCCGTTCCGGCAAATACCGTAACCGCACGGACAGCGCATTCGGGATTGATTTTTCCTATGCGGCTCTCCGCAGTCTCCGTTTTGTATTTTCCGACTGTGTCCGTCAAAGCGAGTATCTGACGGTTGCGGTTTGTGTCCGACAAAACGTCGGAGTCAACAACTGTTATCTTTCCGACGCCCGCTCTGGCAAGCGCCTCAATGGTATATCCTCCGACTCCGCCCGCTCCGAAAACCATTACCGAACTTTTTCTTAATTTTTCACACTTATCTTCTCCGATAAGCATAATCTGCCGCTCCTGCCAATTTTCCATATTCCGATATTCACGACCTTTCAACCAATATTTTATCATATGCAGCCGTTCATGTCAACCTTCGGAGCTTTTTCTTCCAAAAGCATAAAGCAGGAGATCTGAAGCCTTTTGATTAATAAGGTAATTGACGTTTCGTCTTGTTTATGCTATAATAAATCTCATCAAACAGATGAGCGTTATGTGAAAAAAAGCACCAAAACCTATAAAACGCCGCAAAAAAAGGCAGGATCATTTTTATGAGAACAGGTATCTGTACAACTGATTTTGAGAAGTCAGGGACCGCACCCGGATCAGCCGAACATCTTTTTTTGGCTATTCACGAACTGGGACTCTCCTGTGTACAATTCGCTTTTTCCTCCGTCGCGGAATGTGAATTTTCCCCTACCGGACAGATCGAGATTCCCGCTCATATTCCCTCCGGCGCCATCCGCAGCGTACAGAAATACGCCGCTGAGTACTCTGTTTCCATTGAAGTAATCAACGGCACCTTCAACATGGCTCATCCGGACAAAACGGTACGTGCGGAAGGACTGCGCCGTTTTGCCCTTCTGGCAGATGCCGCCGAAGAACTGGGCGCAAAATACATTTCCCTCTGTTCCGGCACCCGGAATCCCCGGCATCTCTGGACATTTTCACCGGAAAACGGCACAAAAGACGCGTGGAACGATATGGAAGATACCGTAAAGCGCGCAGTCGAACTTGCCGAAAAGAAAAATATCGTTCTTGTAATAGAATCGGAGGCGTCAAATATCATCGACACGCCGGAAAAAGCACGGAAAATCATGGATACCGTGGGCTCGGAGTACATAAAAATGATATTGGACTGCGCAAATCTTTTTCACCGCGGTCAGGCCAAGCCGGAAAACGTACGTCCGATTATCGATCATGCTTTTGAGGTGTTCGGTAAAGACATTGCAGTCGCTCACGGAAAAGACATCCGCGCGGGAGACGGTATCGACTTCTGCGGAACGGGACTGGGTATTGTAGATTTTGCGTATACGGCGTCATTGCTCCGCAAATACGGTTTTCGGGGAGATATGTTTCTCCACGGAATTTACGATGTGAGCGATATGCCCCGCGCCGTTGCCCATTGGGAGGCAAGCGCCTCCTGACGCCCGGACTCCCACGCCTGCGCTCTAAGCATATTTTTTCTGTACCAATATTTGTTCTCAGCAAGCCTGACTTGTATCTGTTCCGTACGGTGGCAGGAGGTTTCGCCGGCATCTGAACGGAACAGTTATGTTGTTTTGTAATTTGTACATCCGCCCTTGCCGGCGCGCGCTTTATTTGTAAATCATTTTGCGTCCTGTTTGCCGTTCTCTCATATCCGGTTTTGACCGGGTTTCAAAAATTAAAAGAAGAAAAATTAAAAAAAGTATTGACAAAACCGCTCGAAGATGATATAATATCAAACGTTGCAGGATAACGACAAACATTATGCTGGTGTGGCTCAATGGCAGAGCAGCTGATTTGTAATCAGCAGGTTGATGGTTCGACTCCGTTCACCAGCTCCAGCCGTTTATTTGCGGCACACATTCATAAGGGAGCGTTCCCGAGTGGCCAAAGGGGACAGACTGTAAAACTGCTGGCTCTGCCTTCGGTGGTCCGAATCCACCCGCTCCCACCAAAAATCCCGAATGCGAGAGCGTTCGGGATTTTTACTTCTTACCTCTTCACTATTCACTCTTCACTCGTCCGCGCATTCGGAATTTTTGGCAAGTAATAAGTAATAGTGAATAGTGAAAAAGTGTGTGGAAGACAGTGA
>JAQXSY010000067.1 GCA_029219205.1 Bacillota bacterium
TAGATATAATCTTCGTAATAAATTATCGGAAAATCATTATTTATATAATTACTGAAGGTATTTATTTTTTCAGAATTGCTTTGTGCGCCTCTAATGTATGATTGTGACTGAAACGAAACGGCAAATCCCTGAATATATGAGCATGAACTTGTGAAAAGAAGCGCCATTAAGGCGACTGCGGATAAAGCAAAACGAACAAGCCTTTTTTTCATAATCCGGCAACCGCCTTTCCTAATCTTTATGTAATTATATCATTCCGTTAACTCCATGTCAAGACAGGCAATAATAAAGTATTTTTTAAGAGAATATTGACAAAACATCAGAAAAATGATATTGTAAAAGAGCTTTATTGATTCAAGGTTTTTTTACGGAGAAAAAAATGAGACTTCTTACAAGGGACAAAAGCTTCTATACAAGGCTTGTTGCGCTCGCAATACCGGTTGCCCTTCAAAACCTGATAACGTTTCTGGTAAACTTTGCGGATAACATCATGGTAAGCACTTTAGGTGATTCCGCGGTTTCGGGAGTGTATATGGGTAACCAGCTCCAAACACTTCTGCAGCTTTTTTCCGGAGGAGTTGAAGGTGCGATACTGATATTAGCTTCACAGTATTGGGGTAAGAAAAATCTCTTAAGTATAAAAAGAATCATTGCAACGGGTTTTCGCTTTACGCTTTGCGTAAGCGTGCTTCTGACGGCGTTCTGCTTAGTTTTACCCGAACATATTCTATCTCTTTTTACAAAAGAGGCCGCTGTTATACAATACGGAGCTGAGTATTTACAGATCGTATGCTTGTCGTATGTTTTTTTCTGCATAACACAGGCATTTATTGCCGCGATGAGAAGCGTTGAAAGCGCGAATATAGGCATGATTGTGTCGGCAATATCCCTTGTTTCGAACATTTCGCTTAACTATGTCTTCATTTTCGGAAAGCTCGGAATGCCTGCTTTGGGCATAAAGGGTGTTGCGATTGCAACGGTTTTGTCCCGAATAATTGAGATGCTTGTCATGGTGTTTTATGTTTTCTTTATTGACAGGCGTCTTTGTATCAAACCGCGCGACTTCTTAATGCGTGACCGGGCAATCAGTCATGATTATTTTAAATACGGTCTTCCGTTAATGGCGGGACAAATTGTTTGGAGTGTTAATATGATGGCCGGATCCGCAATACTTGGACGTTTTGCGGACGACGTTATTGCTGCGGTAAGCATTGCGAACACAATGAACTCTCTTGCGTACGTCACTATGAACGGGATGTCGGGTGCAGTTGGAATTATTACCGGAAAAACTGTCGGCGCCGGCGAAACGGAGCTTATGAAAGAGTATGCAAGAACCGTTCAGGTATTGTTTTTGTGCTTCGGTTTTATAACCGGAGGCACCATCTTCCTTCTGAAAAATCCTTTTATATCGCTTTACAGCGGAATCTCTGCAGGTGCGGCGGAATATTCGTCGCAGTTCATAAATGTGATTTCAGTTACTTTGATTGGATCGTTTTATCAGGGAGCGGGAATGTTCGGACTTGTAAAATCCGGTGGTGACACCAGGTTTGTATTCCTTAACGATACGATTTTTGTTTTTCTAATCGTGCTGCCGTCCGCATTGATCACACTGAATCTCGGAGCTGAACCGTGGATTGTTTTTGCTTGCCTCAAATGCGACCAGATTCTGAAGTGTTTTGTTGCGGTTGTAAAAATCAACAGCTTTAACTGGATGAAAAACCTTACGAGGTCAAACGAAACGGCGTAAATTTATAAAAAATGCTCATTTATTATGTCGGCACAGTTATGAAGTACGGAAGTATTTATCAACTGTGTCGGCGTTTTTTTGTTACAAATATTTTATATTAGTTCATAAAAATATTTTGACTATTGAGGATATATATGATATAATAAATATTCAGGAATTCATATGTAAAAGGGCGCATTTATGAAAATACTCGGGATAGATCCGGGACTTGCGATTGTTGGATACGGACTGATAGACTATAAAATGCCGCGGTTTACGACATTGTCATACGGCGCTGTTACGACGCCTGCAGGAACTTCGACTCCCAAACGGCTTGAAATGATATATAACGGGATTGAAGAGATTATTAAGCTGTACAGACCCGATGAACTGGCGATTGAGGAGCTTTTTTTCAATACAAACCGTACGACTGCAATCGAGGTTGCCGAAGCAAGAGGCGTTATATTGCTCTGCGCACAAAACAACGGCGTGCGTATTTTTGAATATACTCCGCTGCAGGTTAAGCAGGCTGTCGTCGGCTATGGAAAAGCAGAAAAAAAACAGGTTATACTTATGGTAAAAACGCTGCTGAAACTTGAAAAGACTCCAAAACTTGACGATACTGCCGACGCGCTCGCAATTGCAATTTGTCACGCACATACCGGATGTTCTAAAATCCGCGATTATTTTAATAACTAAACTTCTCCGGACGAAAGGGAATCTGCAATGTTTTATTATATAAAAGGAGAGTTAACGCTGATCGAGCCGAACATGGCGGTGATCGACGTCGGAGGAGTCGGCTACAAGCTGACGATAAGCGGTTCAACTCAGGGAAAGCTCAGCGCTCAAAAGGATAAAAAACAGGCGCTTCTTTATACATATCTTGCGGTAAAAGAGGATGCGATCGAGCTTTACGGTTTTTATACAACAGAAGAGCTTGCCGTATTCAAAATGCTTATAGGTGTATCGGGAATCGGCGCAAAATCAGCAATTTCCGTGCTTACTCAGCTCAGTCCGGAAAAATTTGCGCTTGCAGTTGCTTCAGACGACGTCAAGGCGATTTCAAAAGCGCCGGGAGTCGGAGCAAAGACTGCCGCAAGAATTGTTCTGGAACTGAAGGATAAGGTGTCGAAGGAATTGAATGTTTCCGAAAGCGCAGGAGCAGTTGAAATTGTGGCGGATATACCCGTTGGAAGCGATCTTGAAGAGGCGCAAAAAGCGCTTATGGTTTTGGGTTATACTAAATCTGAAGCGAGTTTCGGGCTTCGCGGTCTTGAGTCGCAGGGCATTAGTTTGGAAGATATGATCAGAGAGGCTCTTAAAAAGCTGATGAAAAGCTGACGGTGGAATATATGGCGAGTTTTACAGAGGAATACAGCGAAAATGAATATGATTTTGAAGCGAGGATAGTGTCGTCTGCGCAAACGGAAGAGGATGCCGAAAACGATGTTTCTCTGCGCCCCAAAACGCTCGATGAGTATATCGGACAGGCTAAGACAAAAGAAAATCTTAAGGTTTATATAGACGCCGCGAGAAAGAGAGGGGAAGTCCTCGATCATGTGCTTTTGTACGGACCTCCCGGCCTCGGCAAAACGACCCTTGCTTCAATTATTGCTTCGGAAATGGGCGTAAACATTCGCGTTACGTCCGGACCGGCGATAGAAAAGGCAGGTGATCTTGTCGCACTGCTTACAAACCTCGGTGAAAATGATATTTTGTTTATAGACGAGATTCACCGGCTTCAGCGTTCCGTTGAAGAGATATTGTATCCGGCAATGGAAGATTATGTCGTTGATCTGATAATCGGAAAAGGGCCCGCCGCACGCTCAATTCCGTTGAGTCTTTCAAAGTTTACGCTTATCGGAGCAACGACGCGCGCGGGTCAGCTTTCGACGCCTCTGCGCGACAGATTCGGAGTTATTCTCAAACTAGATCTATATACAACAGACGAGCTTGCGGAAATTGTAAAAAGAAGCGCCGGAATTTTGAATATAAGCATCGACGAATACGGTGCAAAAGAGATTGCTTCGCGCTCGAGAGGAACGCCGCGTATAGCAAACCGTCTGCTTAAGCGTGTGCGTGATTTTGCACAGATTAAAGGAAACGGGTCAATCGACAGAGACATTGCCGATTATGCATTGGGAAAGCTTGAGATAGATCGCCTTGGACTTGATAATATCGACCGTAAAATGCTTGATGTAATAATAAAATTTTACGGAGGCGGTCCGGTTGGGCTCGATACGCTTGCCGCAACCGTCGGAGAAGAGGCTGTAACGATTGAGGACGTTTACGAGCCGTACCTTATGCAGATCGGTTTTCTTAGCCGTACACCGCGCGGAAGATGCGCGACGCATCTTGCGTATGAGCATCTTGGTATACCTTTCAACGCGCAGAACACAAATAACACGGAAGCGAAAGACTGAGAACAAAAATGTGGGTTTCAAAAAATTGGAAGGACTATGAACTTCTCGACTGTTCGGACGGAGAACGTCTTGAGCGGTGGGGCAAATATATACTTGTCAGACCGGATCCGCAGGTGGTTTGGGTCGGCAGAAAAAAGCATAAAGCCTGGAAATGTCCGGACGCAACTTACGAGCGTTCAAAAAGCGGCGGCGGCGCATGGAAGGAAAGCCGTCTTCCCGAGGAATGGATTGTAAATTATGACAGTTATCGTTTTTCGGTCAAGCCGATGGGCTTTAAGCATACCGGACTTTTTCCGGAGCAGGCGGCGAACTGGGAATGGTTTGCTCCTCTGATAAGGGATGCCGGTCGTAAAATAAAAGTGCTTAACCTTTTTGCCTATACCGGAGGAGCGACCGTTGCTGCCGCAAAAGCCGGCGCTGAGGTTTGTCATGTGGACGCCGCGAAGAACATGGTCGAAAGAGCCAAAAAGAATATGGAGCTGTCCGGTCTTTCGGACGCGCCTGTAAGATATATTGTTGACGATTGTAAAAAATTCTGCGAGAGAGAAAAAAGACGCGGAAACTTCTATGATGCGGTTATAATGGATCCTCCTTCATACGGCAGAGGTCCAGGCGGAGAGATGTGGAAGCTGGAAGAAAGTATTGATTCGCTTATCAGGCTGACAGTTTCGCTGCTTTCCGAAAAACCGTTGTTTTTCCTCATAAACAGCTATACAGCCGGACTTTCTCCGTCGGCTATGGGATATATACTTCAGGAGGAACTTGCCGGAAAGTACGGAGGCAATGTTGTGTGCGGGGAAATCGGCATCCCGGTTGCACAAACCGGAGGAATACTGCCGTGCGGCGGATCCGCAAGGTGGCAGACAGATTAAATTAACTTGGAAGGATAAGATAATGGTCGATACCATTATAAAAACAGAACATCTCAGTTTTTCATACGGCGATGATGAGCGTAACGGAATATATGTGCTTAAAGATATCTCGCTTGAGATCAAACGCGGCGACTTTGTATGTATACTTGGTCACAACGGCTCCGGGAAATCTACGCTTGCAAAGCTGCTTAACATGATATTAACTCCCGATTCCGGAAAAATATACATCAACGGAACAGACATAACGTCGCCTGACTTTTCGGAAGACGATATGTTTGAAATCAGACGCAGTATTGGAATGGTGTTTCAAAATCCAGACAATCAGTTGGTTGCAACCGTAGTTGAGGAAGATATAGCGTTCGGTCCGGAAAATCTCGGCGTTGAACCGAAAGAAATCCGAAAGAGAGTCGATCATGCGCTTGAAACAGTAAAAATGACGGAGTTTGCAAAGCACAGTCCGGCAAAACTTTCGGGAGGACAAAAGCAGCGCGTTGCGATTGCCGGAATAATCGCAATGATGCCCGAATGCATTATTTTCGATGAATCGACTGCCATGCTCGATCCTTCGGGCAGGCGGGAGGTTATGGAAACGATTAGAATGCTGAACCGAGATAAAAAAATAACTATTTTGCATATTACGCATAATATGGACGAGGCAGTCGGGGCGGACAGGGTTATAGTCATCAATGAAGGAGAACTTTACCTTGACGGAACGCCACGGGAGGTTTTTTCACAGGTTGATAAACTCCGCTGCGCCGGACTTGACGTTCCTCAGGTGACGGAGCTGTTTTATGAACTGCGCGAACAGGGTATTGATTTGCCGGCTGATATATTAAATGAAAAGGAAGGCGCTGAGGCGTTCTTGAATTATCTGAAAAATGTCGAAAATAACGCTTGAAAATGTAACATATATTTACGGCGAAGGTACTCCGTTTGTAAAAACAGCGCTTGATAAGATAAACTTGTCAATATCGGAAAACAAGATAACCGGCATAATCGGGCATACCGGCTGCGGAAAATCAACAATGGTTCAGCTTCTCAACGGTCTGCTTAAACCGAAAGAAGGCAGAGTTTTTCTTGATGGTATGGATATATGGGAAAAGCCGTCGGAAATCGGGGCGGTCAGGTTCAGAGTCGGATTGGTATTCCAGTATCCGGAGTATCAGCTTTTTGAAGAAACCGTATATAAAGATATTGCGTTCGGTCCGAAGAACATGAAGCTCGATGAGTCGGAAATCGACCGCAGGGTAAAAGAAGCCGCTGAATTTGTGTGCCTTGACAGTAATCTGCTTGAAAAATCTCCCTTCGAGCTTTCCGGAGGACAAAAGCGCCGAGCGGCAATCGCCGGGGTTATTGCAATGGAACCTGAAGTTCTGATACTTGACGAACCGGCAGCAGGACTTGATCCGTTGGGACGCGAAGAAATTCTCGGAGGG
>JAQXSY010000068.1 GCA_029219205.1 Bacillota bacterium
ACCACGCAAAAGCGGCAGAGGTAAATGTCATCGTTGCGATTAACAAAATCGATAAAGAGGGCGCAAACCCCGACAGAGTCCGCCAGGAACTGACCGAACACGGCATTATTCCCGAAGAGTGGGGCGGCGACACCATTTGCGTAAATGTTTCCGCAAAAACAGGACAGAATATTGATGAACTGCTTGAAACGGTGCTGCTGGTTGCGGATATGGCAGAGCTTAAGGCGAACCCGAACCGCCAGGCGCGCGGCACGGTTATCGAGGCAAAACTTGATAAAGGCAGAGGTCCTGTTGCAACTTTGCTTGTACAAAACGGTACGCTTAATAACGGCGATGTTATTATTGCGGGTACGGCAGTCGGACGCGTCAGAGCAATGAGCGACGACAAGGGTATTTCGGTTAAGAGCGCCGGTCCTTCCGTTCCAGTTGAGATTATTGGTCTTTCAGAGGTTCCGACCGCCGGAGACGAATTCAACGCCGTTGAAGACGAACGCATGGCACGAGAACTTGCCGAGCAGCGCCGCGAAAAACTCCGCAACGAACAGTTGGGAGCAGGAGCGCGTGTCAATCTCGAAGACCTTTTCGCACAAATTTCGGACGGCGTCAAGGAGCTTAATATTATTGTCAAGGCGGATGTCGGCGGTTCCGCGGAAGCCGTTAAACAGTCTCTCGAAAAGCTTTCCAACGATGAAGTCAAGGTCAAGATCATTCATACGGCTGTCGGAGGTATTACCGAAGGAGACGTTATGTTCGCGTCCGCTTCAAACGCCATAATCGTAGGATTCAACGTAAGACCCGACAAGAGCGCTCTTGATTCTGCCGAACGTAATAATGTCGATATCCGTACCTACCGAATAATTTATGAATGCATTGATGAAATTTCTGCCGCCATGAAGGGTATGCTCGCACCGACATATAAAGAGCAGCTTCTCGGACATGCGCAGGTTCGTCAAACTATTCATGTTCCCAACGTCGGCACTATTGCCGGATCTTACGTTCAGGATGGAAAAGTTACAAGAAGCTCGCAGATACGCGTTATTCGCGACGGAATTGTAATTTTTGAAGATAAAATCTCATCGCTTCGCCGTTTCAAGGATGACGTTCGCGAAGTATCCGCAGGATACGAATGCGGAATCGGTCTCGAAAGTTTTAATGATATAAAAGAAAACGATATCCTCGAGGCTTTTGAGATGGTTGAACAGGAAAGATAATTTATAATTATGCCGTTTTTACCGATTAACTTCGAAGAAATGCAGCGTCTCGGTTGGGACAGACCTGATTTTGTCTATGTAACAGGTGACGCATATGTAGATCACCCTTCATTCGGAGTTTCGATTATATCCCGCGTTCTCGAAAACGCGGGATTCCGTGTTGCTATACTTTCTCAGCCCGATTACAGAAGCGCCGAACCGTTTTGTGAATTCGGCAGGCCGCGATTGGGTTTCTTGGTGACCTCTGGAAACATTGATTCCATGGTTGCGCACTATACTGCCGCCAAAAAGCCTCGCAGTGAGGATTATTATTCTCCGGGAGGCAAAGCCGGAAAACGTCCGGACCGCGCTGTTATCGTATATTGCAACCGCATACGTGAGGCATACGGCGATATTCCGATTATTATCGGCGGACTTGAAGCTTCATTAAGAAGGTTTGCACACTACGACTATTGGGACAATAAAATAAGGCGAAGCATTCTGGTTGATTCGCGCGCCGATATTTTGTCATACGGCATGGGTGAAAAATCAATAGTCAGAGTTGCCGAGCTACTGAACAAAGGAGTTCCGGTCAAAAAGATCAACGATGTCCGCGGGACGGTTTATCTTGCAAAAGAAGGAGAAAAACCTCATTTTGAAGCTGTCGGCGGATATAATTATAACGACATCAAAAACGATAAGCGTTTATATGCCGAAGCTTTTGCAGTACAGTATAACGAAAACGATTATATAAAAGGACGCGCGGTAACCGAAATATACGACAACCGTATTCTTATTCAGAATCCGCCCGCCCCGCCGCTCGAGCAGGACGAACTTGACCGCGTCTATGCCCTTCCCTTTATGCGCACATATCATCCCTCATACGAAAAGGACGGCGGAGTACCGGCAATTGAAGAAGTGCGTTTTTCCATTACTCACAACCGCGGATGCTTTGGAGGATGCAATTTCTGCGCGATTACATTTCATCAGGGCAGATCAGTTCGTTCAAGAAGCATTCAGTCCGTCGTTGAGGAAGCGAAAATTATTACCGGACTTGACGGTTTTAAAGGATATATTCACGATATCGGCGGTCCGACCGCAAATTTCCGTCATCCTTCCTGCGAACGACAAAAAACCGAGGGTATGTGCAGGAGAAAATGCCTTGTTCCGACGCCATGTAAAAACCTGAATGCCGATCACACCGAATACATTGAGCTTCTTAAGGCGGTTGAAAACCTTCCGAATGTAAAAAAAGTGTTTATAAGATCGGGCATACGCTACGATTACATGCTCTGTGACAAGAATGATGACTTTTTTAAAAAGCTTGTGCGTGATCACGTAAGCGGACAACTTAAAGTTGCTCCCGAACATTGCTGCTCCGAAGTGCTTAAAGCAATGGGAAAGCCCGATATAAAAGTATACGACGCTTTCAAAAAGAGATATTTTGAACTTACGCGCAGCTTTGGCAAAGAGCAGTATCTGGTTCCTTACCTTATGTCAAGTCATCCGGGAAGCACGCTCAACGACGCAATTGAGCTTGCACTGTATCTGAAGCGCAACAACATTCGTCCGGAGCAGGTGCAGGACTTTTACCCCACGCCCGGAACAGTCTCAACGGTCATGTATTATACAAAAATTGATCCGCTGACGGGCAAAAATGTATATGTCGCGGACGATTACAAAGAAAAGCAAATGCAGCGCGCGCTTTTGCAATGGAGCCGTCCGGAAAACGCTTCGCTTATTCGTGAAGCGCTTACGCGCGCCGGCAGAACAGACCTTATCGGTTTTTCGTCCGAATGTCTTGTACGCCCGGGCAGCAAAACCGTTTCTTCCGGAAATAATCAAAATGTCAGCCAGAAAGAGACAGCAAAAAAACAGGATAAAAACGGCAAATTTCATAATATGCGAAGGAGTAAGAAAAAAAATGACAGGTAGTTCCCCCTCTGAGAGGATGCAATCCTTCCGTGAGGCCTTTCGCGGTTACAACAAATCTGACGTAAATGAATATATAGAAAAATCAAACCAGCGTTTTTCTCAAGCCGAAACCAAATACAAGGAAGAAATTGAGAGATTAAAAAAAGAGCTTTCATCAAAAAACTCTGACAGAGAAACCGAACGCATATCCTTGCTTAATGACGAAGTTGCGAAGCTCACTGACGAACTTAAAACAGCCCGCGAGTCGCTTGAAAAGCTCAACGCCGAAAAAGACGCGGCGGTTGCAGCATCCGACAAGTCCGATATTTATGAAAAAATGTCATCAGAACTTGGCAACGTGCTCATACTCGCAAATAACGATGCAGAGCGAATGATTTCAGATGCGCAAAAGAAATCAGACGAAATGATTGAAAACGCAAAAAAGGAAGCCGATGACATACGTTCCGAAGCTAAAATCCAAGCTGAAAAACTAATTAATTCAGTAAATGAAAAGCTTCGCGTCCTCTCCGCTTCTTGCATTGACGAATACTCAACTGCCTTTGAAGATTTTCGAACAAGCCTAAAAAAGCTGACCGACACAATGACAGAAAAAACCGATACGCTGCGCTCGGATGTCAGTTCAATGAAAGCAACCGTCGGAAAACAGCTTGAAGAACAATTCGGAGAAATTGTAAATAAACAGGCATAAAAAACGCGGCGGAAATGCATTCAGCTTACCCGCCGCATTTTTTATAATTATTTTTTGAGAAAGTTATTGACATTTTAGCTTTTTTGTGATATAATTTATTCGTTCGATTGAGAACGATGCCGAATTGTGTAACGGTAGCACGACAGACTCTGACTCTGTTTGTTGGGGTTCGAATCCCTATTCGGCAGCCAGAAAAAGCACTTGCGCAAGCAAGTGCTTTTTTTACGAAATTCGCCTGCGTCGAGTGAAAAATAACTTAGCTGTGAAATGTTTGCTTCGCAAATGTGAGGAGTCGAATTTAATTTCACATGGCGACGAAGGAGCAATATTTCACTTGAAAATATATCGAATTTATGATAAAGAAATCGCAGAAAGACGGTATTTATGCGGAACAATTCGCAGATTTTTAATTGCATCAATCAACACGGCAAAGGAGAGTATCAATTGAAATATCAACGGATCATCAGCAACGAAGACGGAGATATTCCATATTTATCCCACATTATGAAGTTGCCGGAAGTTTCCAGATTCATAAGTTTTGACGAGAAGAATTATTGGCAATATGTAACTTCAAATGATAATGTATTTTATTTCAAGGTGTATGACAACGACGGTCAGTTGGTCGCAGCAACGCACTGCGAAACATTAAACAGAAAGTTGTATATGGATATCATGGTAATACCTGCACATCAGAGAAAAGGTATTGCTACATCTGTTTTAGGAGATATCCAATGTGACAAACTTCCCTTGGAATTTGATCAAATAGAAGTATCGATTGACTCAGCCAATACTGCATCGATCAAATTGTTTGAAAAGATGAATTTCCACTGTGTTTCAAAAGAAGAGGAACTTTTGAATTATATTTATAAAAAGTTCTAACAACACATAAGTTTCGTTTACAAGCATGGTGTTGCACTCCGGAAGACAGCGGTAAAGTTCAGCTCCCGTCATCGCCAAGGAGTTAGTGTACCCTCTGCGGATACAGAAGGCATCTAAATTGTAGTCACAT
>JAQXSY010000069.1 GCA_029219205.1 Bacillota bacterium
TATGTTCCGACCGCAGGCGGCGTTGTGCTCTGCATACTGCTGGATTACATACTTGCGTTTACTCTGCTCGGAGTTACCGGACTGTTCAAAATCCGTGATGACATGAGTGCTAAGCGTAAAATCACAATGGGAATTATCGGAACGCTTACGGCATGCGTGCTGAGATATGCGTCGCACTGGCTCAGCGGCGCCGTCATTTGGTATGAGATAACAAAAGCGGGCGGCTGGAACGACTATGTAAGCAAGGTCGGAATGTGGACGTATACGACGGTATACAACGCGCAGTACATGGTACCGGAAACAATTATGGCGGTTATTGCGGTTCCGGCTATGGTAACGGTTATCAGCGTTGTTAAAAAACAACTTAAAAGGTGACAAAAACAGGAACAGGAGGGCGCTTGTCCCTCTTGTTTTTTGTCTGAAATGATTTCGGATGCATTGTGAACCGAAAAACAAATATCCGTATGACCTTTGCCATACGGATATTTGTTTTAAAATGAAAAAGCGCTTTTCAGCTTCCGCTGTATTGCGAAGGCAAATGCCGTTTGTGTTCGCTTTTTTTGTGAAAACGTTCGATAATTGCCAGATCCTTTTCGTTTGCTTTTCCTTCAAGGAGATATCCGTCTATAGCCGCGTAGGTAACGCCCATTTCTCCTTCGTCGGTCTGTCCTTCAAAAAGTCCTGCCGACGGTGCTTTTGTTATTATGTTTTCAGGCGCGCCGAGATATCTCAGGAATTCGTAAATCTCCGTTACGGTGAGGTCGGCTATCGGATTTATGTCGTAGGCTCCGTCGCCCCATTTAGTAAAATACCCCATGTATGCTTCGCTGCGGTTCCCGGTTCCGGCAACAAGACGGTTTTCAGCGGCTGCAACCGCATATGCGCAGATCATACGCAGCCTCGGGTTGATATTTGTGAGAGCGGCGCTGTTAAGTTCAATTCCGGACGCTGTCAGAGCGTTTGTCAGAGATTCCTTTGTGCCGGTCAGATCAATTACCCGGTTTGTGAAACCGAATTTTTTCGCGGACGCTTCTGCGTCGTTTTTGTCTTCTCCGAAATTACGAGAGGACTGACAAGGAAGTATCAGCGCGACAGTATTCTCGCAGGCATGCTTACAAATTGCGCCGACAAGCGTACAGTCCTTTCCGCCGCTGTTGTTGAATACGATTCCGTCAGCTCCTGCGGCGGCAATCGCTTCGCGCACATAAGCGGCGCGTTTTTCCAATTCTGCTTTATAATCTCTCATCGGATTTTTCCGTCCTTAATTATTAATTACGTTTCAGAATATCACTATTGCAAGAAAATGTCAATATACATATTTTTTATTTTTTTATTCGTCTATGACGGTTTTTTGACAATTTTGATATCCTGGCGGCCCGACCGCATTTTTTTATCTTCGCGCTTTTTCTGTTGATTTTTTTGTATATCAGTATCAGAAATACTGCGGCGCAGATGCTTGACAACGAAATTATCAGTCCGGTTTTAAATCCCGGAGGAGAGTATTTGAAGACAAGCTCGTGCTCGCCTTCGGGAAGCTCTGCGCAGATTAAGAAATTAGCGATTTTTGATAACTCAACCGGATTTCCGTCGCAGGTCAGCGTCCAGCCTCCGTCATATGGAATACTTGTATAAAGCGTTCCTCCGTCTCCAGCGTTTATTTTGGCGCGTATTTCGCTTGAAGAAGAATACGTAACCGCGGCGCCTCCCTCGCGCAGCTTTTCAATTCCGCTGCTGAATGCTTCTTCGTCGAAAAAGTACATTTCCGCGCCGTAAAGCGCAAAATCATGATTGCTGTTGACAAATTCAACGGTTACGGTGTCGCCTTCACAAAAAGTCCCTGCATAAAAAATCGGAGTTTTCGCAACGTCGGTCTGTTTTTGCATCCCGTTGCCGGAAGAAACAAACAGTGTTCCCGATTTGAATTTTAGATTAAGATAGTATTCCCCGTCCTGAGGTATCTTATATTTAAAAATTGCGTGCACAGGATTGTTTGTATCAAGGCGGGAATAATATTTCTCATTTTTCCAGGTTGTAATATGAGCGTTTTCAAGCTCGCGTTCGCTGCATTCAACCGGGATGAATACCGGCGTGCCGACCGCGCCTGTGCTCATGAACAGATCATTCTGGAAATCGATCGGATCGGTATGCGCGTCGTCGGATGATGAAAAATCTTTTAATGATTCACTGCACATAAATGCAACCGGAAGCCGGTATTGATTTTCCCGGACAGTGAATTTTTCGTTAATTGTATCGACCGTTGTCAGTCCGGTCTGAGAGTTATTTCCGTCTCTGTCGTATACATACCTTATTCCGAGCATTGAATTGAGCACCGGGGTTTGCACGTAACGCGTGCTTACGTTTTTTGCGTATATAACGCATCCGGCGTTTCGGAAAAAGTCGTAAGTTCCGGCGGTCATCATCGACGAATAAAATGTCACGCCCTTGAAGTCGTACATCTGACCGGGGTTGAAGTGGTAGAGAGGGAACCACTCGCTGCGGTAAAAATCTTCGGATTTGCTTTCATAGGAAAGGTTTATGCTTTCCATGGTCATGTCAAAATAGGTTATGTCGTCGTAGTGAGAGGCAAACGTCTGAGTTGTTAACATAAATGCAGCGCTTGCCGTTACCTCGGCAGTCAGCAGCAAGGGCAGAATTCGTTCGCATATGATAAACTTTGCCTTTTTTCCTGCTCTTTTGGCAACGACGGCAAGCAGAAATATTATAATTATAATTGCAATTCCAAAGGCAAACGGGCGTACCATTGCGTTTTTGGAGGTGAAAAGGGCTGTAATTGCAAGCGCAAGAGGTATTGTAGAGGCTATGGCTGCTTTGCCGGCGTAATCTGATTTGTTTGCACGCGCAGCCTCATATCCCATTGTGAGTATAAGCAGGATGTAAATAAAGCTTTGCCGGCAGGGCAGCTGATTCGGATAATGGAAGCCGTGCCAAATGAAATCGAGCAGGTTCAAATCAAACGAAAGTATGAAAAACGCGGCGAGGATGAAGTATGCGATCCGCTTTTTAAGCGGAATTTTTCTGCACAGCAGATAGGCAAATGCAAGAATTAGAGGAAGTATGCCGCAATAAATGTTGCCCATTCCGAATTCAAGGGATATTTTTCCGAACGGCATCATATTACGAATAATCTCTTCAAATGAATGGTATAATTTAAGCTCGCCTTCAAAACCCAGCGTTGAGGCGATCGTATTCTGCAGCGCGCAGTATACCGGAATGATCGTTGCTGCGGCGGCACCGCCGGAAAGCAGCGACCAAAGTCCGAAACGGAGCGCGGAGCGAAGTTTAAGTGAAAATCTGCGCTCCGACGTAAGCTCATAAACAATGAACCAGAGTACGGAAAAGATACATACCATGAAGGCGATGTAAAAGTTTGAAATTATTGTGAGCGAGAGCGCGATGAAATAAATCAGCGGACGGCGTTCGTCGCACATTTTCTCGATTCCGAGCGCAACGAGAGGCAAAAGCACGATCGCGTCGAACCACATGATTTGATTTATAAAGGATATAAAATACGATGAAAGCGCATATCCGACCGAAAAGGCAACGGACAGCGGCGAAGGCTGTTTTGTCCGGTTGAAAATAAAAACATGAAAGAACAAACCGGCAAGCGCGATCTTGAGCAGAGTTGTTATGTGTATGCCGGCAGTCAGAAAACTGACCGGGAAGAGACAAACGATAAGCCACGCGGGGCTTGCGGTGTAATATGCGATTTGCGCAACAAGATTGAAGCCAAGACCGCCATTCCATGAATACAAAACATTATTGTCCGAAAGCGCGGTCTTCAGTTCACGGAGCATGGGGTAGTACTGTCCCCACATATCCATGGACACAAGCGAACGGCTGCCGAGAGGCCAAAACTCCGCAAACGCGAACGCAATGAGCGCGCATACAAGAGACGTCAGAAACGCTGCGAAATGCCATTTCCGAAAATTATTTAAATTCATAATTATTTGGTCTCCAAGAAATTTTTTATTTGTAGAACAGTATAGCATATATTTTTGTTAATGTCACCAGTTTTATGTAAATATAAAGATTGCGGCATAATAAAATTGCTTGCAGGACGATAAAGACGCAAAAAATACTTGACACAAACGATTGAATGTGATATAATAACAAACGTTGTCAGAATAAAACGGGGTGTGGCTCAGTTCGGTAGAGCGCTTGGTTCGGGACCAAGAGGTCGCTGGTTCAAATCCAGTCACTCCGACCATATCGAGTGTTCATACAGTACCTGAGTAAAGGTCGGTATGAACACTCGATTTTTTTGCGTTTTTTCTTGGCTTTGTTGGGTTTCTTGCCTTTACGCCGGCTTTGTTTTGAACAAATCTATACTCGCCGACGGAAGATACTCCACCGCGACGCCCTTGCGGGTGTTGGCAATGAAGTTCTTGCGATGCTCTGGAAGCGATCCACAGCCGATCTCGATGACACCGACAAAGCGATAGTGTATCACGATCCGCTGGGTGCGGTTCTTGCCCGTTCCCTCGGTGTGGAACACCTCAATCTTGTCGATCAGCTCTTTTAACAGTTGCGACGTCAGCGTTCCCATCTCCATAAACTTTCTTACCGCGGCGATGAAATAATCGCGGCTTTTCCTTTTCTCGTCTATGTGGGACAGCGCTTCGGTAATTTCCGCGATCTTGTTTTTCAGCGTCAATCGCTCGGCTTCGTATTTGCAGGAAAGCTCCATGAACCATTCGTCCGTTACCTTGCCGCTAATGTTGCTCTCATACAACCCGGCGTAGAGTCGGCTGACCTCCTCATTTCGCACGGTCGCCCGATGAAGCTCTGCCTCCAGATTGGTCTGCTCCTTTTGAATGTCCTTCTCGGTCTTCTGTTCAAGGAGCGTGGCAAAGGCTTCTTCGTCTTCCACAAGATTGTCCGCAATATGGGATAGTTCGAGCTTCACGACCTCTTCCAACGCATCGGCACGGATATAGTGCGTCTTCTCACAGCTACCGCGCGTATTGCCCTTATAGTTGGAACATTCAAAGCAACCGATGTCCTCCTTGTCGTGCTTGACGTGATACCACAGCTTGCTTCCGCAATCGCCGCAGACGACAAGATCGCAGAACATATTTCTCTCCTTGTTCTTGTCCTTCGGCGGTCGCTTGCGTGTTTTCTTTTGAAGCAGCGTCTGTACTCGTTCCCAGGTGTCACGGTCGATGATCGGCTCATGGACATTCTTGAAGATCGCCCAATTCTCCTGCGGATTGTCAAGTCTTGTCTTGTTCTTGAAGGACTTGGAATAGGTGCGGAAGTTGATCACGTCCCCGCAATACTCTTGCTGCGTGAGGATCTTGGTGATGGTTGACTTACACCAATGGTAAGGATTGGGCTGTGTCTTCTTTCCGCCCCTCGGAAGTCCCTTGGAATACCAATACGCCATCGGTATCATGACCTTGTTGTCTTGTAGATACCGTGCGATGGTCTCCTGTCCCTTGCCTTCCATACTCATACGGAATATGAGCTTGACGACTTCGGACGCTTCGGGGTCTATGATCCATTTCTTTTTGTTCTCGGGAGATTTCATATAACCATACGGCGGTTGTGCCAGCGGCTCGCCCGCATTGCCGCGCAGACGGTGTGAGGATCGCACCTTTCTTGAAATGTCTCTCGCGTACATCTCGTTCATGACGTTCCGGAAGGGTGCAAGCTCATTTTCTCCGTCGGCGCTATCCACGCTGTCGTTGATGGCGATGAAGCGGATATCCCTGTCCGGGAAGTAGTTGTCGGTATAATAACCTACCTGCAAATACTCTCTCCCGAGACGGGACATATCCTTGACGATGATGGTCTTGACGTACCCCATATCGCAATCCTCAAGCAGCTTTTGGAAGCCCGGACGGTTGAAGTTGGTTCCGGTATATCCGTCGTCCACATAGAACTTCGTATTGGTAAATCCGTTCTCCTTGGCGTACTTCTGTAGAAGCTTCTTTTGATTCTGAATCGAGTTGCTATCGCCCTCCGCGCCGTCATCGCGGGATAGACGACAATAGAGCGCTGTGATCACGCTTGTATCTGTTGTTTTCTTTTTCTTTGACTGCATAGGTCCTCCTTTATTCCTTGCAGTCGGAGTTCGCATTCACATCCGCCATTGTATTCTTTTCAGGCACACTTGTCAAGTCTGCGATACTTGAGATATTATCTATCATGGCTTTTTGAAAGCGTTCCGAGGTCATAATACCGCCTTTTTGTCTCGGATAAAAGACAGAATCGACAAGGTAGGTGACGCCTTTTACCTGACATTTTATCGGCAGACATTGTTTCAGACCGCATATGACCTTCATATTGTTTCTTCTGAGCTTATCTTTCGTCACGCGTGTTCCTCCGTTTATCCTTATTTTCTCTTGTCTCGCTCAACTCCTTGACGTAATGCTCCAGCGCCTTGATCATCGTCTCGGCGATTGCCGCGGGAGAGGCACCGGGCTTGAAATGCCGGCTTATACGCTCCATCGGTATTCTTACATACTCGCGCTGGTTCGCCTTCTCCTCAGTCAGAATGTCGAAGATGGCGTCCATATTGCAAGCTCCGATTTCGGATAATTTCCGCAAACGGATCGCCTGCGCATAGGACGGTGTGCAATCCTCGCTCTCTATCGTTTCGAGAAGATCAAGCTGTTCGTCTTCGTCAAGATAGGATAATTCTACCGCGTTGGAAAGCGCGATCCTCTTTTCATCAACGAGCTTGAGTAGCCCTTCCGTGAGATTAGTCAAACGGATATATCGCTGTACCATTCTGCCACTGTCCTCTTCGGAAATGCCATCTCTTGACTTGTGGCCAACTTGTCCACAAGTTTGCAAAGAGGTGTCTTGCGTCTTTCTCCCTTGATGCTTCATGGCGTCAAGCTTCATCTTATAGGCGTATGCCTTCTCGGAAGGTAACAGCGTTTCTCTTTGGATGTTGCAGTTGACGAGCGTGATGATGGCTTCGTCCCGTGACATGGGCTTGATGACGGCGGGTATTTCCTCTATACCAAGCCGTATACACGCCTCCACACGCCTGTGACCGGAGATGATCTCATATTTCCCGTTCTCGTCGGGTGTCACGAGAATCGGCTCGATCACGCCGTTTTCCTTTATGCTGTCGATCAAAAGCTGAAGCTCCATATCTTTTTTTAAGATAAACGGGTTATCTCTAAACGGGATCAGGTCGTTTATCTTCAGTGTTGTTTTTTCATCTGTATTCATTTATGGTTTCTTTTGTCCTTTCATAATTCATAGTATTCTTTTGCCATACGGCAAGAGGTTAATAAGTCTTTGTGTCTCATCGAAGAAGCAAAAGGGTTGAACATTTTGCTCATCCCTTTATCTACTCCAATCTCTTCTGTTTGTCGGTCTTTCTCTGCTTGGCTCTTCGATCATTCTCACGACCGCTTCGATACCAGCACTACGGAAAGCAATCTCGTCGCAAAGTTCCATTTCCCGATAGAGCTTTCGTATCTCCTTTGTCAGAAGTGCAATCTGCTCCTTTACGGGCTTTGCCTCTTCCTCGGTCATACGGCGTTTATCCACACGGAGCTGTTTGCGTTCCTGTTCAAGTGCTTCGCACTTGCCGCGAATCTTGGCATAGTGCGCTTTCAGCTCGTCGTATGTTTCGATCTGATTACGACCGAGAATATCCGCTTCTCTTGAAAGTCTTTCAACCTTCAACTTGTCCTCTCTCATGACTTCTCTTGCTTCCTTGCTCTGCGGTATCACCTTCGGATAAGCCTTGAGTAGCTTACAGTAGTGCTTAAAGAGTGCATACAGGCTTTTCGGAACATACCAAGTCGGCTTGTAGATCGTATACTTCTGATAATCAGTCGGATAAGCGTTCTGATCCCATATCCTGTCCTTGATCTCATACTCCGTATAACCGTCACCAAGTGTGTTGATCCTTCGCCACTTCTTGTTGTCCTCTGTTCTCACTCTCCAGTAGCTCCCTCGCTTCTCCATCTCAAAACCTTTTTCTCTCATGAGTTCCACAAACTCATCGAAGTCTCTCGGAACGGATGCAATTACAAGGTCAATCGCTTGTCGGAACATATCCGAGTAACTATGCGCACTCTTTTTGTCACCATTGTAGACACCTACATGACGGAAAGTGTGTTTGTATTCCGGCTCTTCTATGACAGACAATCCGTATTCCCGACACAGCTCGTCAGAGACCTTTCGCATCTCTTTATAGGTTGCCTGTTGTCCGTGATACCTTTCGCCCGTATTGAAGGAAACGCTATTCAAAACAATGTGGTTATGATAAGTTCCGGTATTAACGTGTGTCGTTACAAGCACCTCAAACTTATCTCCCCACAAGCGTTTTGCAAGCTCCACTCCGATCTTATGAGCCGTTGCCACATCGACCTCACCTGGCTTAAAGGATTGATACCCATGGAAACAGACGATGCCGCCGTTCTTGTCAAACACATCCTTTGTTCGATAGAACTGATGTGCGGCGGTTGCAGGATTGGGTGAACAGTTGACTCCTGTGCAAAAGAGTTGTTTCTCTGTTTTCATCTTGTCCGCCGTATATTCCATGACCTGTTCCACGCCACCTCTATGCTGATGATAAGCCAATGCCTTACCATACTCATCATTTCGCGTCTTAGCAGGGTTTGCTGCATATTTCGTTACGGTATATACGCTTCCGTGTACGCCCCATATACTTGTTACTGCCATTTGATCACCTTCTTCTTTCGCTTTTGGGAAGTAAAGGCACCGGTCAACTTTTCATCCATATCTATCACCGCGTCATAGACGTCTTGTATCATCAACTCATCAATGAATTTTGTCTGTATTGCTTTCTGTAAGAGTTGATATACGTTGCTCCCTATCACACGAAGCTCTTTTAAGATGTCTCCGTATTCAGCGGGAGGTTTTTCATATACCGCCTTTCCGAACACGCATTGACGTATGAACTCTTCTCTCTTGTACGGAGTACATTCAACAATGCTATTTAGACGCTCAAGCTCTGCATCTGTCAGATGGAAATAAACTCTGTTTTCTCTTTTTCTATTCATCTTCTTCACCTTATTCAGCCGGGGTTTTAGGGTCGCCCTAACGAGCTTTCTGATTTTGAGTGACCAAAATCTATGCTCGTTAAGACTTATAGACACGAATACCCCGCTGAACTTTTTTCCTTTCGTTAATTGTTTTTGTCATAATTTCGCTTCTTTCTTGCCCATGTTTCGACGGTAAAACTTTCAGCCGTTTTCTGCACAAGTTGTTCTTCATTAAAGCGGCAGTTCGTCATCTTCCGATGCCCCACCCGTCGGCAGTCGCCAAAACCAGTTGAAGCGACGTTTCGTCGATACAACGCCGATCAACCGTTTTGCCTTCTTTGCCGTAGATACGCCGATACCCGCTTCGCGCAGTTTTGCCTCGCATTCGGAGGCTTCGTGTTCCTCTCCGTCGGCAAGCATCTCGCGTATCAGTTCCGTCGCTTCGCGTAGCTTTACATCGGGTCTGCCGTTCTTTCCGCTTGACGTACCGAGCAGTTCGTCGGCACTCTTTTCTTCCTCTCTGATGAAGGTAACACCGTTTTCACCGACCGAGAATACGATTGCCGAGCCTGTCGGAGAAAGGTTCGATTTCTGCTGAACCATAAATCTCTCGTCTTCGTTTTCCTTGTTCTTGGCAATCAAAAGCGCACTTCTTACCGAGCCTACGATGTCGATAGAACCGGGCGTTCGATAGATCGCCTTGACACCGGGCATCTTGTTTAAGTGGTTGATAATGACGATGGCGCACCCTGTATCCTTTGCGGTCTGAATGAGGTAGTTAAAGCGCGGTCTGACCTCGTTTGCCGCATTGATCTGACAATCCCCGATATACGAGGACAGTGGATCTAAAATGAGAAGTTTCGCTTTTGTCTGTCTGATAGCCTCGTCAATACGACAGTCTCCGAATGATATAGGGGCTTCCTTCTCGCTTATAAAGTGTAGTCTTTCTCTGTCTCCCTCGGCGCGGATAAAGCGCGGTACGATGGTATCGTCGGCTTCATCCTCAGTCGTTTGGTAAATCACATTCATCGGCTCGGGAGGTGTTTCCGGCTCTGAAAAAGGTAACGGCTCACCCTTTGTCAGCTTGGCGGCGATAGTCAGCATAAAGGTGCTTTTGCCGTCTCCCGGATCGCCTTGCAGTAGCGTTACTTTCCCAAACGGAATGAATGGATACCATAGCCATTCGATTGCTTTCGGCTCGATCTCGCTTGCTTTGATGATCTTAAGCTTTGGTTGTGTTTGTGTTCCTGTTTGTTGCACTTTCTTTTCCTTTCTTTATTTTATTTGAGCATGGATAGGGCTTGCTCACAGCCTTTCGTGGGATAGTTGTCAGTAGGTCATTTGTTTCCTCTCCTTTCATTTGGGCATAGAAATAGCCCCTGCTTTTTATGAATTGCCACACTTCGGTGCGAAATGATATGTTCTCTTCGCTCTCAAAGCTTCATAAAAAAACAAGGGCTATGTATTCGTATTTAATTGTGAAAGGATAGGTTATTGCACTTTTGTGCTACGGTATTTCATCCGTCAATAAGTTTCAGTAGCAGGTCGTTTATGTCCTCCGTCGGAATATCTTCTTCTATCATTTTGTTTCGAAGCTCCGACAATGCGTAGATGATAAGCCTCTTTTCAAAATCGTCAAGCTTGACCTTTTCTTTCTTCATCTTGCCACCTCACGCATAGATAAGTGCGCTGTAAACGACTTCTTCGGCACGGCTACGGATATTATTCATCCGGCGAACCCACTCCATTTGATCCATGGCTTTTAGTGTCTCGCTAACACCCTCTGCCGCTTTCATTCGCTCTGTCAGATATGCAAGCATCGTTTTTGCTTCTGCGTCGATGTTTGAAAGATAACTGTTCAGAGCTCCCATAACGAGGAGTTCGTTGTACCTGCTTTTATGATTTTTCTTGATATAATCAAGATGCCTAAGTCCCCACGAGCCGACAGGCGTTTGATCGGGTATTTCAATATCCGGAATCAAAACCTCGGTTTTAATGACTTGCCCGTTAACCTTCTGCTTTACGATCGTTTTCTTGTAATCGATATTCATAATTCTTTCTCCGTTTCCGCCGCTTCGATGAGACACAAAAACTTATTGACCTCTTGGCGACTTCTTTATTTTCACACACATTTTATCACATTGAATAGCTATTTGCGAATGTGCGAAACGGTGAAAGCAGATGGCTGTACATTTATGTAACAAAAGCAATCCTCTTATGATTCATGCTTTCGGGCACCGTCTATTTGTCCTCGACACCCCGGGTGCATTGCAAAGCGGAAGTATCCGTGCAACTTATGGGAACTCAAACAGGCGACCGACTGCGTTTTCGGTCTCATAGGCTCTTACCTCTCCCGGGTACTCCGCGAGCTGCGCCTTTCGGCTACAGAAGTATCATTGTCCTTTGCATTTGTTATCGCCGTGCTTCGGGAGCAACCCGAATTCATCCGTATAAGCTTTTCTCGCTCTCTTTCATAAAGAAAGGTCATGGCGCGCCTACGGAATAGGCTGACAGACTCTTCGCCCGCCAATGCAAGTAACGTACCTGCTGAATGTATATTCGATTTTTCGTGTTCTCGGTAGGAACAAAGAGCAACGATCATATTTGTCCCTCATTTTCCCCTCCATATATATAGATTTTTATACGGCTTTTTGTAGCCCCTTTTTTAGCCAAATTCTCGATTGTTTACAAAATGTTCACATACTATAGATCTTGGAAGGTATTTTGGCGGAAATATGAGCCGTTTTAGCTGTCGAAATGAGATGTAAAGACCTTTTTTATTGACATTTTCGGTCGCTTGTGGTAGAATAAAAGCATCTATCATATCACGATTGGATAATACTATGGAATTTGATTTTACGCACGAGCTTAAAAGGATCTATTCTTCGTGGAGAGACATAGGAACAGAGCCGAATAGCAATTTCTTTGATCTGTTCGGTCCGAAGGGTAGCGGCAAAACCAGAGCCGCACAGCTTTTCGTTCGCACCCATCCGCACTCTTATTACATTTCTTTTTCCACTCCCGGTGCGGCGCTTGGCAACTTTATTAAAATGGCACTCACCGGCGGCGGAGAAATATCCGACTGGGAGAGTGCTGTTGATGATTTTGCTGCTGCCAACAAAGGCTTAACGCTTGTATTCTTTGACGACGCTCAGGGAGAGGAAGCGGCGGAATGTATCAAGGCTTTTTCTCGTGCCATGCGCTCTGCGCGCAATATAGTCGTGTGCCGTCTCTCAACCACAACAAAGGAATACCTCGGGCAGCGCCACGTTCGTATCGGTTACAGAACGCTTGCGGACTATATATCTTGTCTTGAAAATATGTCACGGCAGGACGTTTTGCGCCTTTGGGCGTTGACAGGCGGCATTCCGGCAATAGCGAAAGAGATCGACCCAAGCTTATCTTATGACGAAAACATTTCAAGGCTTATGGAGTACGATTCCGCTTTTACAAATTACCTTCCGCAAATGCTATCCGAGCATTTCCGATTCCCGGATAGTTATATGGGTATATTGTCAAGCATCGCACACGGGAAGCATCGACTTGCCGATATCGCAAAGGTCGTCGGTTTTGCATACAACAAATGCGGTACCTATCTCGACGCCCTCATCAAAAGCGGTTTTGTGAAGAAGGAGAATTCCTCATATATGCTCACAAACAGCTACTTTACGGCGTGGTGTAGATATGTATATATGAAAAAAGCTTGGCTGATTGCCAAGCCCGATCAAGTGCTGACCGAATTAAGAAACGATATTGATGGTAATCTGGCATATCCCGCTTTTAAGGAAGCTTGTTTTTGCTTTATAGACAAATGCGAACTACGCTATATCTTGCCGTTCAAGGCTTTCTCCAACTCTCAGAAATGCCGTCAGAATGTAGTGGTATCACTCGGGCACGGAGAAACATATACATTTGATTACGTTGTTATGGAAAACGATGTTCCGCATTTTATCGTCTTCCCGGATAGTATTGATACGCGCTACACAAAGGACGAGCTACCGCAGATCCTCCGCGCCGTTGAGAGAGTTAAAATGTCCTACTACTCGAAGATTCTGATCTTTTCCGTGAATCGCTTCAGCGATTGGTGCGTGCATCAAGCATCTCTTGTGGAAAATCTTCACTTGATCACTGCGGATAAGTTGAAGTATTGAAATATAGTGTTAGGTTTATAAGGACCTTTGGAATTTACTTTTTATGAACATGCACAGAAAATATGAAAATTTATTGAAAAAACATATTGACAAGGATCTTATTATATGTTACAACATAGATGGTGAATGATATTGAACAGGTATCACTACAGTAATTTTATTAATTGAGAAAGACAAGTATAGAGTTATAGGCTTTGGAAGCACATTATTAATTTAAGGAAACGAGCAATGTATAGGCTTAAACAGATTGGAAAGTATGATAATATATCAAAATATGTTCATGGTCAGCATAGGTATTTTATGGACTGCCGATGACATGCTGTGTCTTCATGTAAAAAATTAAATCTTACAGAATCGGAATGCACAAATTTATGATAGGGTAATTTTGTGCTTTTTTATTATCAAATATAATACGGATGGAGATAAAACCGATGAAAAGGGTTGCTTTGATAGGTGAGAATTCAGTCGAATATGTAAGTACTTTAATTGATATATGGAATTGTGGTAATTGTGCGGTACTTATTGATTGGAGGATCCCGTTTACGACAGCAATCGAAATGATGAGAGAGGCGAATGTAGAGCAATGCTCTATTGAAAAACGCCTGATTGAGAAAGAAGACATATCCGGAATCAAGGACATTGAATTTGTCATATATGAACGTGGAAGTAACTCTGCACAGTATTTGTCGAACGAAACATATAATAAATTTCAAGAAAACTACAGTCAAAACGAAGCGGTTGTAATATATAGTTCAGGGACAACAGGAAAATCAAAGGGAATTATATTGTCTCATTTTGCAATTAATACGAATGCCGATGCTATTATAGATTACATGCAGCCCAACGCTGATGATCGAATATATATGGTGAGACCCCTGTCCCATTCATCCGCTATTACCGGTGAGCTTTTGGTAGCGCTTAAAACACATACTCCACTTTTGATATCTACTATAGCTGTTCATCCGAGAATAATACTTCGCAATATCATAAGCTTTAATGTGACTATATGCTGTTTAAATCCGACATTATTGGCATTAGCCACAGATGAAATCGAAAAAACACATTATCAATTGTCCTCTTTGAGGACGATCTATGTAAGTGGCTCGGTCTTAAACGACAATACTTATATCAGATCGCACAAAGCATTTTCTTCCATTCCGATATATAACGTATACGGTTTGTCCGAGGCTGCACCACGTGTTACTGCACAACGTGCCGAGTGTTGTAATAGTAATTCTGTAGGAAAACCGCTCCGTAACGTCGAAGTAGCCGTTCTGTACGAAAACGGCGATGATGTTCCTCAAGGAGAATATGGTACGGTATGTGTAAAAACTCCGAGTATCTTTTCGGGCTATATCAGTGGAGATAAGAGAGCTTCGCTTCGACCGGGATGGTTAAATACGGGTGACATTGGGTATTGGGATGAGAACGGAGAGCTGCATATTGTGGGCAGAGCTGATGATATGCTTATTATTGATACGCATAAGATCTACCCAACCGAGATTGAGGAAAAAATTCTTCAATGTGATGATGTAAAAGAATGTGTCGTCACGTCAGTGAAGTATAATAAGATCGATCTGCTTGCGTGCTTATATACGGGAACACAAGGCGCGGAAAAGAACATAAGAGAATATTTGACCGGGAAATTGCCCATTTATGAGATACCGAGGAGGTACATATATTGCAGATCTATTCCACGTAATAACAATGGAAAGATATCCGCAAAAGAGGTCAAAGCGATTATTGAGCAAGAAATGGGGAGCACAACATGACTGAAAATGAAATAAAAGCCGAAGTAATTACACTTGTATCCGAGCTGTTTGCCGATAATGGATTTGATGTGGATATCATTGAATATCTCGACCTGATAGATGATGTGGGGATGGATTCTCTTACTTTTGTCTCTATTGTCGTTGAAATTGAGACAAGGTTTGATATATTGGTTCCGGATGAAATGCTACTTATGGACAATTTCAGAAAAGTCGACGATATTGTAGCACTCATAATAAATGAAAAACAATTATCAGAGTGAGGATGCAAGCGACGATGGATAAATTGGAAGCAATGCTCAAATATGTGTCGGAGCATAACGACTTTTACAAGAAGAGGATTGCCGAATACGGCATAAGAAATCCTCTCGATATTTCGCAGTGGCCTGTTCTCACACGAAAAGAACTGCAAGAAAACCGATATAATATGTTCTCGGATGGGTATAAGACAAAGTACTTTAATCAGCAGTTAAGAAGACAGTCATCATCCGGCTCAACAGGCGTTCCGATAAATGTTTATTGGGATTACAAGGATTGGCACGCTTCCAATATGTGCCTGTGGAGAAAAAGGTGGCAATGGTATGGAATTAAACCAATTGATAAATATGTAATGTTTACTTTGAATGCTTTTGGTACAACTTCAGAAGAAGGAGAATTGTTTTTTATTAACCAACCAAACAATTTACTGTCCTTTAATGTATCATTGATTCAAGGCGAAAGCGGATATGAGAAGATGGCAAAGATAATTAACGAGTTTAAACCTGATTGGATATATATTCAACCATTTGTTCTAAATCAGTTAATTAGAGCATATCGGAATATGCAGATTAATCCGCCGAAATCAATTAGATATATTGAATCAATTGGAGAAATATTAACTTCCGATTTAAAAAGAAGGGGAGAAGAACTTTTTCAGGTTAGCATTACCAATATGTACGGATCGGAAGAAATGAACGGAATAGCTATTGAATGTCCCGATCATTATATGCATGTACTTGAGAATAACGTCCTGATTGAAATAAAAAGCGGAGTTGCAATATCTGAGTGTGGAAACGGAGAAGCCATACTCACGAACTTAAATAATTTTGCAATGCCATTGATTAGGTATGAGCAAGGAGATAATATAGTTGTGGATGGCAAAGTCGAATCGAAACATTGCAACAAAGAAACGGTTTTGGAGATCATATCTGGAAGAGAAAGACAAGAAATTCCTATCTACGAAAACTATAGTATAAATTCATATCTGCTATCCGAAGTTATAGCCAATATTAATAATAAGTTTGAAGACAATATTTTATGGTACAAATTTACTTATTTCACGAATGAAAAAATATTACAATGTCTTGTTAATATTTCTAATAATTCGTGGAAAGAAAGTATAGAAAAAGAGATATACACTCTGCTATCTGCAATGTTAGCAAATCATATTACAATCAAAATAATTTTTACAAAAGGAAACTATATTTCTACAAAAAAAGCAAGGATACTTGAAATAAGATGAAAAAAGTCGAAGATAGTCCTATAATAAAAATGTTTGTAGCAGATAATAACTATTATGTTTATGATACATATACGAATTATATACTTCACATAACACCTGAACACTATAAAGAGATAATTCTGCTTTCTGAAATTGGAGTAAATGCATATAAGGCTCTATCAGATGTATCTCAGTTTCGCGTGGATATAAAGATGTTAATACAAAGTGGCTTTTTCAAGTATTCTTTTGTTAAAAAGATTGTTCACCCAGAGACTGCCCATGTTACATTACTTTTAAAGAGAAATATATCATATATTCAGTTGCAGGTTTCTAGATTCTGTAATTTTAAATGTTTATATTGTAAAATAAGCCATGATGATGACTTTCTATATAAAACGGATTCAAATTATATGAGTTGGGATGTAGCAAAAAGGAGCGTAGATTTTTTGTACGAGCATTCCAAACTCTGCCCGGAAGTTAGAATTTCTTTTTATGGAGGCGAACCATTATTAAATTTTGATCTAATTAAAAAAGTAGTGGAATATGCCAAAAAACTTTTCTATACGAAAAAAATTAATTTTCACATAACAACTAATGCTTCTCTCCTAAACGATACTATTATAGACTATATGGTTCTAAATAATTTTTACCTTTTAATAAGCTTAGACGGTAATGCACAAATACAAAACACGCATAGAAAATTCTTATATAACGGGGGCGAAACATTTAATAAAGTCTTTGAGAATGTTAATAAAATAAAAAACAAATCGCTTGCATATTTTAAATCAAATGTTAGGTTTAATTCTGTAATATTTCCTGATGAGTCTAAAGAACAGGTATATAGTTTTTTCGAAGACAACAGCATAGATAAAGAGACAGTTAAAATACAATATGCCGATATGACAGGAATTGATTATATTACAAGCGATATTAACAAATTTTCCGTGTATAGCAAAGCCACTATACAAGAAGATGAATTTTTTTCTAAAAAGATAAAACAAAACAATTGCGTTATGAGCGTTACGCATCCAAATGGAGTGTGTATTCCTGGAGTGGGGAGATTGTTTATCTCGTGCAATGGCATTTTTTATCCTTGTGAAAAAGTTTACGAGATGCGAGAAACCTCGATTGGCGACTTATACAGCGGTTTTGATATTCCAAAAATTAAATATTTAATGAATATTGGCTTGTTGACAGAAGATAATTGCCGGGAATGCTGGGCAATAAGATTTTGCTCAATGTGCGTATGTCATTGCGTGGATCAAGAACACGGAAAAATTTCGAAAGAATTGAAACTTAAAACATGCCAAGAACAGAAAAAAAGAATAAAAGAACAGCTGGTTCAGTTAGCAGAAAAAGAGGCAAGAATTTATCATGAGTAAAGTATTTATTATTGCAAACAATTATACCGCAAAACTAATTGTATCCAATTTAGAATACATTCTAAATGATTCAATTACCGAAATTTATCTTTTAGCTGAAAATCACTTTCCTAATGATACCTATCCTTTTTCGTCAGCTAAAATCACATTATGTAAAAATATCCATGAGGGTATAGCAAACAGTGATGTAATAATAATGGCAAAAACAAAGCATTTTACTTTAAATATAACAAGGGATGTTAGAAAAATTGCCTTTGGAAGCAACAAAACAATTATAGAATTTGATGATCCATGGTTGGAGGAATCTATATGCAACAAAAATAATAGGACTGAAAGTTTAGAAGATATTTGTGTACCTTTAATTCTTGTTTTATCAACAAGCAAATTATCACAAGTATATTGTCTTGAGATATTGATAAGAAGAATCTTATTGGGTCATGGATTAAGGGTAAAACAAATCTATACCGAAAATACAGATTTATTTATAAGAGAAATGTCAAGATATGACATATTAAATAAGAGTTTCATAAACAATAGTGATGAAAACTTTAATGCATATATCGTATCATTAAATAGCAACATATTAGAATATTCGCACGATGGGTTTGACGAAGCATATTTTATTAATAGAGTTAACCCAGATTACGTAATTCTCTCGTCAGATGTAAATGTGGATAAACATTCTATGGATGTGTTTAAATATAGATGTGGGTTTTGTCCTAACATTTTGATTTCTTCGCAATACGGATACTCTATGGTAGGAGATGCAGAACCGGTAATTTATCAAGAACAAAAAAGAAGGAAGAACAAAGGGGCGACGTATATATGCGACAGGGATTTGTACAAAAAAATAGAAAATGAATTGCTGTCCAAGATAACTTTACCAGACGATGTTACGCTTATAAATACTCATGGTTAGGCGTATACTGTATATAAAATGTATACTTGAGCGGCATTTAATTTAGTGAAAGGAGGGAGTATAAACGATATGAAACCATATAAGTTAGGTTCTCTTGACAGCACTAGAGATGCTGTTTTAAGATGCAGTAATACAACAAAGATGTGTACCGCGGTGAGCACATGTGGCACTGGTAATGACACTGCAACATTAAACGCCGAAAACTATGAAGCAGTCAAAGCATCATACTCAAAATAAGTTCGAATTATCAATATTCGTGAATGTAGAACAACTCATTTAAAATGTAAAATATGCCGCTCAAGCATATTTAACTATACTCAATATTACTGATAAATATAGTATGCAGGAAAGGAAAACTATGACTTTCAGGAAAAACCTTTTAAACACTATGTATCTTGTGAAATACATATTAGGCAAGCAAAATGGAAAATTATTTGTTTTTCTAAAACTTATAACATCTATATATAATGCACTTATACCTATATTGTATACTGTTGTCTCGGGTTTGTTGATTAATGAATTATGCGAAGAACGTAACATTACGAAAATAGTGATTTACGTAATGATTATCACATGCACTCCTCTACTCACATATTTTATGAACCGGCAGATATCGAAGAAGATATTTAAATTGAACGCTGCTTTAGCATTAGAATTTAAGATCGATTATTTTGACAGAGTTTTGAGTATGGAATATGAAACAATGGAAATTCCCGAAATTCAAGTCAAAAAAATGCGTGCATCCATGGCACTTTTAAATTCTACGGGGATAATTGACCTACTGTGTCGGTTTGTTTCGTCGGCATTTGCCCTTATTACTGTAGTATCGATCGTATCTTCTCTGAATCCGTTTATTTTGATATTTGTTTCAACTATTTTAATAATTAACTATTTTATCAACAAAAAGAATAATAACGATCAACACAATTTGAATAAAGAACGTAGCCTGACAGATATGCAGCTCGGCATCATCGACAATGTTTTGGAAAGCTTTGATCATGCAAAGGAAGTCCGGTTATTTCAGATTAAGGATTTTTTGCTTGATCATTATATTAGCCATTCAAAAAAACTCCATAATATTGATTTAAAACAGCTTTCCAGAGGAAATAAGGCATCAAACCTATTAACTTTAACAAGCTTTATGCAGCAGCTTGCTTTATACGGCGTTACATTATATGAGGTTCTGAAAAACGCTATGCCGGTAGGTAGCATGACGATTTATATGGGAACTGTCGGACAGTTTGCCGGAATGGTAGGCGGACTTTTGAATAGCTATCTAGAGCTATCCAAAAAGAGCCTTATTACACAAGAATTGATTGATTTTATGAATATGCCGCTCATGAAGAATAATTCGGGAAATTTAATTCCTGAATTTGACGAAAATTCAACGATCGAATTCAGAAATGTTTCATTTAAATATAGCGGAAGCGAAAGATACGCATTGGAAAATTGCAATATCACTATCCATGGTAATGAAAAGCTTTGCATTGTCGGCGAAAACGGGGCAGGGAAATCGACGTTTATTAAATTATTAGTACGTTTATATTCACCATCAGAGGGTGCAATATATCTTAACGGCAGAAATATTAATGAATATGATGTCCTTGCATATCAACGTATGTTTTCAACGGTATTTCAAGATTATACGGAATACCCAATGACCGTTGCGCAAAATATTGCTTTTGACGATACTTACAATATAAATAAGCTTAAAAAAGTATGCTCGGAATGCGGAATAGAAGGTTTAATAGAAAAACTACCGCATAAATACGATACGTATATCGGCAAAGAAATATTCACCGATGGCTTTAATCCGTCCGGTGGAGAAAGCCAACGTATTGCAATTGCAAGAGCATTGTATAGTGAACGCGATATTTACATTTTAGACGAGCCGACAGCGGCACTTGATCCGATGGCGGAATATGAAATATACACTCAGTTCCATAATATGATCAAAAACAAGTGCGCCGTGCTCATAACACACCGCCTTTCCGCTGTCCAGCTTGCAGACAAGGTTGCTGTTTTTGCTGACGGGCAAATAGCGGAATATGGAACACACAAAGAGTTGTATAATAAAAACGGTATTTATACTGAAATGTTTGACAAGCAATCTCAATTCTATCGGGATGATACGTAAATCGTGATTTAATAAGGTTCTTTTCTTAGTTTTGTGAAAAGAACCTTTTCTTAATGTAATTATAGAACAGGAGTTATACAATGGATGAAATAAAGTTACCAATAGAGATTGACCCTATAATTAAATCGTATCATTATGCCACTTTCCCTATGAGTATAATACAAGCAAACGGTGGCGATAGAATCATACCGTGGTTATGCAAGAAATATATTAATTGCTGCTTTGATCTGAGGGCAGTGAGAAATCACTTCTTGATTTGTTTATATGACAGTTATGGCGTTGAGGATCATGTGTTGAATCATCAGCATATTTGCTTAGCTGATTATGAGTATGCAGAATTGAATATAGATTGTGTACAGCTTGCACAAAAGATGCTTTCGGCGGGTAATTATATAACAGGCAACTATAATGAAAAGTATATTCCAAATAAGTATTCATATAATAAGCATGATTATTCACACGATTATTTTCTGTATGGATTTGACAGCAGATCAGAATTATTTTATTCGTTGGGATATACCGCATCAGAAAAGCTTGAGTCGTTTACAATTCCTTTTGAAAACTTCAGAAAAAGTGTAGAATTGAATACGGATAAAAGAATTGAATTTAACTTTTGGAAATATAATAATGAAAATGAATACAAATTAGAATTGCCAGATATAATACAGGATCTTGAAGATTACTGTTATTCGACTAATTCGAAGGACGGTTGGAAAAAATATTATGTTTTCGGATTGACTGCTATGAAGATGCTTTGCGAATTATTTACGGATAACAAAGAACTTGATTTAAGATACACAAGAGCATATTTGGAGCATAAATATTTAATGTTGACCAGACTTGAGTACATTAACAAGAATACAGACTGTAATTTAGCACAATATCTTGATGAATATGAGAATGTATACAATAAATCAAAGGTTATTCATAATCTATGCATAAAATACCACATAACCGGTAGTAATACTATAATTGATTCCATAGCAAAGCTTATGAATGAGATCTTATCCTATGAAAGCTTGACATTACCGAATATAATATCCCAACTTAAAGATTATAACGATGTAATCACGGATCAAAAACAAAATGACTTGCATTGATAACGGATGGTTCGAAGTTCTGGACAATTGTTCTTATGTCCGGGAGATAATACATATTCATTGTAAATACTTGTTTTTATAAAAGGATAACAAACTTCGCTTAATTACGACAGAAAAAGAATTGAGTGGTATGAAATTAGGCAATACCTAATAGCCTCTTCATTCTGAGTATAGTGAATGTTTCTCCGACTGCGCATGTAAGTTGTTTTTTAGGTACTGTAAGCACACTCGTACCAAAAAACGAGCAATTTAAAATTGCTCGTTTTTTCTATGTTTACCAAGGATTTAAAGAACATTATATCTTGGCTTTTTCTGCTGTCCGTTTTACCGGACTTGTAAATTGGGAATATCTCGTATAATACAATTTGTAGTGTCACAATATTCTTATGCTATCGCTATTGAAAAGACATAGAATGTATGTTAAAATTTCATTGAAAAGTCATTCAGACATGCGCTATTCTTTATTGACATATAAAAAAGCGTTTGCAGCATCCCATGAAATATGGATTGAAACACCTGGAAAGATAACATACTTGCAGATTTATTATGTGATGTAAGTATTGGTTATTAATCAATTAACGGTGAGTATACTGAAATAAAACCCGCAAGGTAATAACGGAGAAACTACCAATGATTCTTAAAACCGAAAACTATAAACATTATATTGACACTTTCAACAAGCAGGATGAATTTGAAGGGAATGTAGGCATTTTGAATGAAAATGCGTGGTCATATCTCGAGAACAAAATGCCTCTATTTGATTGCCCGGATAATGAATTTCTTCTGACATACTATTTCAGATTCTGGACGTACAGAAAGCATATTCACAATGTCCCGGGCGGACGAATTGTAACAGAATTTTTGCCTGCCGTTTCTTGGGCAGGCAAGTATAATTCAATCGTTATGGCGGCACCGTTCCATTTGGATGAAGGACGTTGGCTGAGAGGTGAAACTCTTTGCGATGAATATATAAACTTTTGGTACGGCGAAGAAGCCTCAACAACAGATTACTCAAACGCATTGCCTGCGGCGGCTCTTGACGTATGCCGAGTTACCGGCAAAACAGAAAAGCTTTTGCAGTTATACGATAAGATAAATGAAAAGCTCGAGATTTGGGAGAAGGGCTTTGATTGGGACTACGGAGAATGGGACAGAGAGCGCTATTGGGGTGTAAGTCACGTGGGTCTCCGTGAAAACGGGCTCTTTTATACTGTTGACGACCTTGAGGGAAGCGAATATTCGGCAGGAAAAAACGGATACCGTCCCTTACTCAATAGCTGTATGCACGGCTCATATAAAGCCATGGCGGAAATGGCAGAGCTTCTCGGCAGGAATGACGATGTTAATTTATACGTTGAAAAGGCCAAAAAACTAAAAGAGCTTGTTTTGAAGAATCTTTGGAATCCTGACGAAAACTTTTTTACCGTACTGTCCGAAGACGGAAAACATTCCGATGCCAGAGAGCTTTACGGCTACACACCATGGATTTACGGTATTGCAGAAAAGGAGAACGAAAAGGCTTGGCTTGCCCTTCGTGAATTCGGAGGATTTATTGCTCCTGTAGCCACTCCTTTCCTCGCAACGTCGAATAAGGATTTTGCCATTCGCTACGAAGGCCACTCTTGCCAGTGGAACGGGCCGTCGTGGCCTTTAGGAACGTCGTTTATGCTGAAATCTCTTATTGCTTATCTTCAAAACGGAACTGAACATTGCGTAGATAAGACCGATTTCTTCAGATATTTGTCTCAGTATGTGAGAAGTCAGAGAACAGTTAACGACAAAGGAGAAATTATCCCATGGATAGATGAAAATCAAAACCCATTCACAGGCGATTGGATAGCCAAAACAATTATTGAAAAAGAAGGCTGTTTATACAGAGGCAAGGATTATAACCACTCTTCAATGAATGACCTTATAATTACAGGTCTTTGCGGACTAAAGCCTTCTCTTGACAATGTGCTTGAAATAGAACCGCTTTTGCCTGATGGCGTTTGGGATTACTTCTGCCTTGATAAGGTGCGTTACCACGAACACGATCTTACCATCATGTATGATAAGGACGGCAGCAAATACGGAAAAGGCAAAGGGCTTAAAGTTTTTGTTGACGGAGAAGAAAAAGGTGCGGTGGAGAACTTAGGTGCACTTACAATAACACTAAATTAAAATTGCTTCCAACCACAAAATGCACGAGCAATTACTTCGCGGATTTGTCTTGACATTTTTTAAACTGGTGGCTACCTTTCCCGTACTTTAGTCGGAAAAAACAGGTGAATTCGGAAAAAGGACAAATTTCGATACATAAGGGTGCCGAAACTTGCACCAAAACCGTGTGTAGAGGTCGAATGATACGCACACTGCTTGTTCCCATAATTCGAGATAAATGTTAAAATGTCCATAAAATAAGGAAAAATCGCCCATATAAAGGCGGTTGGGGTGGTAGAGGCCGCTGGTTCGAATCCAGTCACTCCGCACCATATCGAGTATTCATAACGGATTTCACTTGTGAATACTCGATTTTTTTATTTTGATACGACTTTATGTATGAGCAGGCGGAATGCCTGCTCTTTTGTTATGCCGGTAGCGGCTCGGTGAGGTATTCCACGGCGACGCCTTTCAGGGTCAGCAGTAAGAATTGGAATATTGTCTTTCAGCATTTCATCAACTTCTTCCGAATGGTCTTACCATACAAGACCGTATTTCTTTTCACGTAAAGCGTTCTCTATTTCATTAAGTGCAGCGATAGAGGCATCGTCATTGTGGGCAATCTTAAGTTCTTTAAGTTTTGCAATCATTCTATCTCTGCGCTCTTTGGATAAATTAGCCATTTATTTTGCTCCTTAACCATTCTCAACTAATATTCACACTAAAAAGCATAATACGGAATAAAGGTAAATAACGCAGGATCGTTCAAAGCGATTTCGACCAATTTGTTGTTTTCGTCAAACTTCGGACTGATAAAAATCCAGTTTGTCTCACCGATTATTTCCTGTGAGAATAAGGCACATACTTTTCCGGGTTCGCTCATGAGAATGAAATTACCATTCCGTTTACTGTTTTCGGTGATAACTACTGCACTGCCATTAAGTTTTGATGATGATTTCTTAAGTGCCTGCCCTTTTCCATTGTAATAATTGATTAATGCGTCTTTTCCAAGCATAGGTTCAAGAACCCATTGCGAATGAAATTGAATATCGTCGGCAAAATCGTCGTACAGAATATCAAAGTTGCCTGTTTCGTAAGCATGTATTATTTTTTCGACACAATAATCTTTGTATTCCGACGATTCCTGTGTGGGCAATGTAATGTTTGAAAGATCTTCGTTTCCGGTATATTTTATGTAATAACCATCATATTTCAAAGCGAGGCCGGCTTCGGATCTGATTGGATCATTTGACATCAATCCAACAGAAGCAAACATCGGTACAACATCTTGCTTCTTACAGAAATTTGAAAACTGATTTTTCATTTCGAACGAGATTTTTCCTTCATAGGGAAACACACCTCCGGCAACTATAACATAATATCTTTTGCCGTTTTTGTTTGCAATTATGTGTAGGTGTATTGTCAAGAATAACTCCCTCGATAGTGTAAATCGTCATCTTGCATACTCTGAGCTACAACGTTCGTGCAAAAAGCATGCAATTCAAGCCCTTTTAACACGTCTGACTCTGTATATTGGGGGATTCCATAACCCCAATCTTTAATAGGTTTATCCATATATTTTCTCCTTTTTTAGGTTTTTCAGGTTTCATTATCTCATAACCAATGTACCAAAATACGGACTCATATAGAATTATTTTCCAAGTACTCTCAAATAATCGTCAAGTCTTTCATTGACATAGCCGGCGATAAGGTCGGTCATTACTTTGACATCACCGTTTTTGTAATATTCATCGAAAGCATCATAATACTTTTTGCGCTCGGAGAACTTTACATTGATGGGTGGATAACCGTTTCGAATAAGGTCAAGGTTGAGTATTATACGTCCTGTTCTGCCGTTGCCATCTATGAAAGGATGTATGCCTTCAAACTCCAAATGGAACCGTGCAATCCGCTCAATGGGATTCATCGTTTCTTTTCTGTTTTCGTTTTCGAGCAAAAGCTCCGTAATTTTTGGCTCAATCAAATAAGGTTGCACTGGTTCGGTATAAGCTCCCATAATACGCACGGGGATACGGCGGAATACACCTTTATCTTCCGGTCTGTCAATCAACACAAGAGAATGAATTTGTTTTATTACACTCTCTGAAAGAGGAAGTTCCTTTGAAGCAATATCCAACACAAACATAAATGCATCGCGGTGTCCGATAGCTTCCATATGATCCTTCAGCGGTTTTTGGTCAATCGTCATGCCCTCAAGCGCCATAGCAGTTTCTTTGAGTGTGAGAGTATTACCTTCAATAGCATTCGAGTTATATGTGAATTCAACCATGAACTCTTCACGCAGGCGTTCGATTTCTCCTGCTGTTAAAGGACGAAGATTAGAAAGCAATTCTTTCTTTTGTGCGATTTCATCGAAAACTGTAGGTTTTTTGAATCTTCCGTCACGAGGTTTTTCAGCATCGGCAGGAATCATATATAAATTTCCTTTTCGTATTGTTCCGGGAATTTTTCCTTCGGCACACAAAATGCGAACGCGACGTGCAGAAAGCCCCCATTTTTCAGCTGCTTTTGACACTTTAATATATTCCATTTGGCTTCCTCCAAAACAAAGATGCACTATCATATAGTTAGTATAGCACAAAATAGGAATAATATCAAGCGCTTTTTCAAAGAATGTTGTGTGTAATATTCCTTTATTTTTTAATCAAGGAATAAAAAGCGGAGCCATATTCCAGACTCCGCAAGTATGTATTATTCATTTGATTGAATCCATAATATGGTTGTAAGACGGAATCCATACTTAAACGCTTAGATTACGGCAGTGTAATGCATATCGCTAATAATAACCTCGTGCCTGTCAAGCCATTTCCTTGTTTTCAGGGATAAATCGGCTGAAAGTTTTCCTCGGCCTTTTGCCTTGATAGGGAGCAATTCCTAATATTCTTTGTTACCATCGATATACTGTTCATACGGGGATGTTTCCTTACCATAGTTTTTCAAGAGCATTCATACATAAATCAGTTCCTTATTGACGATTTCCGTCACCCGTGCTTTGATATTATTCATCCGTCCTACCCATTCAAATTGGTTTTAAATTTTCAGTTGTTCGGTTATGCCCTCAATCTCGGCTTACTGTTTCATTAACTTTGTGCTTAACATCATTAACTTTCATATGCAAAATCCTCCTTTGCAAGTACAATGTACCGCAAAAGAGGATTATTGAAAAATGTGCGTTTTTTGAAATATGATTGTACGTTCCGGTGTGTTTGTTAAATCCCTTATGAACATCCGCACCAAAGCATTCAAATCCGAACCTTCACCTATCGGTGAAATGTTCGGGTTTGTTGTTTTCTTAAAAGATGTTAAATAAGCCTTTGTTTGTGGCAGTATAGGTGTTATCCTGTACTGCCATTGTTCTTTCAACTAATAATTTGAAAGGGCTTTCGAAAATGAAAAAATATCAAATTATAGGATTTACACTTTAGACTTTATCCCTATTTTATATCAAGAAATAATTTCCGATATAAGTGACTATTATTATAAGTATCTTGAAGAACATAATTATCAAAGTGTGGGCTTTAATATTGATTATCGAGATGTTCTTCTGAAATATTTTGATGCTCCATACAATGAATCGGCGGATGGTTTCATTGAAATATTTACTGAAAAAATGAAATTCAGATTGCACAGGATGAAAACAGGTGCTCACTCAGACCTTCAAAAAACATCAAAAGAACTAATCAATGCCGCTTGGACAGCAACCGATCAATATGCTCGCAGGAAATACGGAAATGATTATGC
>JAQXSY010000070.1 GCA_029219205.1 Bacillota bacterium
CAAATGATGCGAGAAAAAGCGACCCCACCGACCTAGTATTGTCGGCGGCTAAATTACCGCAGTATAAATTCTTCGGCGGACAGCCGATTGATATAAATTTCGGAACCGATACGATAAAGAATCACAAATCCGAAATAACCGCGCTTATTAAAGTATATTTGGCGAACGGCGGAATACAGTTTCAGGTGAATTCACTCTCATCAAAACTACTTAGAGACGCGACTGATAATCCAGAAAAATATCCAAATCTTGTGGTACGCATAGGCGGTTACAGTCTTCTGTTCAACAGCATTTCGCAAAAATCCAAGGAAGAATTTATCGAAAGAGTTGCCAAAGAAGGCTATTAAATACATACGGAGGAAACTTTATGACAGATAATTTCAACAAATTCTTTGACCACACATTGCTTAAATCCTCAACAACAGAAGCACAACTCAAAAAAGTGTGTGAAGAAGCTGTAAAATATGGTTTTTGCTCTGTGGCGGTTAACACCGGAATGGTGAAAAAATGCGCTGAGTTTTTGAAAGGCAGCGGCGTTCTGACCGACGCGGCAGTGGGATTTCCACTTGGAATTACCACAATTGAAACAAAGGTGTTTGAAGCCGAGGAGGCTATTAAAAACGGCGCAGGCGAAATAGATTATGTTGTTAATGTCGGAAAGGTCAAGGAAGGAAATTTCGACTACATAAAGAATGAAATGGAGAAAATGGTAGCACTTTGCCGTAAGTATCAGGTTACCTCAAAGGTGATATTTGAGAACTGCTATCTGACCGATGAGGAAAAAATAGGACTTTGTAAAATTGCAAAAGAGGTGCGTCCTGATTTTATCAAGACCTCAACGGGATTTGGTTCGTCATCTGCAACGGTCGAGGATGTTAAGCTAATGAAAAAATATGCAGGCGACGATGTAAAAGTAAAGGCGGCGGGCGGAATAAGAGACCTTGAAACCTGCCTTGCCATGATAGACGCAGGCGCGGAAAGAATCGGGTGCAGCAACAGTACGGCGATAGCCGACGAATATAAAAATGCAAAAAGGAGCAGATAACTATGAAAAGCTATGTTGTTTATGAAGATCAGAGCTGTAAGATTGTAGACAATATGCCGATGCCTAAGTACGGCGATTATGACGCACTTGTAAAGATTGAAAGCTGCGGCGTTTGCAACGGAACAGACACTAAAATCATTCACGGAAAATTCAAGGGTATAGACAAATATCCTGTGGTTTTGGGTCATGAGGGAGTAGGCAGAGTGGTTGCAAAGGGTGAAAAGGTTACAACCTTTGAAATAGGCGATCTCGTGCTCATGCCATATTGGTCGGACGTACCGGAAGGCTATTCAAGCGGCTGGGGTACATATTCGGAATATAATATAGTAACAGATGCGGCGGCTCAAGAAAAGGACGGAATAATACCGGAGGAATTTTCCTACGGTCAAAGAAAACTTCCCGCAGATTTTGACCCGGTAAGTTCGGCGATGATAATAACTTTCCGAGAGGTACTAAGCACAATGAAGGCTTTTGTCTTTGAGGAAAATAAAAGTCTGGTTGTTTTAGGACTTGGGCCTGTGGGATTAAGCTTTGTTCAATTTGCAAAGCTGACCGGAATGGGACCGATAATCGCAATAGACATTTCCGATGAAAAGCTCGAACTCGCCAAAAAGCGCGGCGCTGACTTTGTAATAAACAGCAAAAAACAGGATATTGTAAAAACCGTGCGCGAGGTATGCCCTAACGGCGTTGATTTTGCTCTGGACGCGGTGGGCATTACAAGCTTTATCAACACGGCGCTTGAAATTATAAAGCCGGACGCTAAGGTTTGCATTTACGGCATCTCGGAAAATATGAGCGAGACGGTCGATTGGAGCCGCTGTCCGTATAACTGGACGCTACATTTTCATCAGTTTCCCTCCAAAAAGGCAGAATCAGACGCGCATAATCAGATAGTAAGCTGGATACAGGCGGGTATACTCAATCCGTCTGACTATATCTCCCATGTATACGATTTTGAAGATATAGACAAGGCGTTTGAAAACATTAAAAACCATGTACCAATGATGAAAATGGTCATCAGATTTTAAGGAACAAATATGAAAAAATATATATTAGCTCACGATCTCGGAACATCGGGAAACAAAGCAACACTTTTTGACCTTGAGGGCAATCTGATAAAAAGCGCTTTCTATTCATATGAGCTTATTACCGGCAGCGGCAATACCGCCGAACAAAAGGCAGATGACTGGTGGAGGGCGGTGTGCGAGACATCGAAGCTTCTTGCCTCAACGGTCAGTAATAAGGATATAGTTGCCGTCTCATTCAGTGGACAGATGATGGGTTGCCTTTGTGTTGACAAGAGCGGAAATCCGCTTTATAACGCACTTATCTGGGCGGATATGCGTTCCGAAAAACAGGCGCAGCAAATATCTGAAAGGATAGATGCCCATAGCTTTTACGATATTACCGGTCACCGTATAAGCGCGTCCTACAGTCTTACAAAGCTTATGTGGACAAGAGACAATCTGCGCGATGTTTATAAGAGTACCTACAAGATGCTCAACGCCAAGGATTATATTATTTTTAAATTGACCGGCAGATTTGTCACTGAGCCATCCGACGCGTCTTCTACCTGTTTGCTCGATCTTAATACCCTTATCTGGTCTGATGATATGATCAGAGTCAGCGGACTTGATAAGGAAAAACTGCCGGATATTATTCGTTCGGTAGACATCGCCGGCGGCATAACAAATGAAGCGGCACAGCTTACCGGTCTTTGTACGGGTACTCCGGTGGTCTGCGGTGGCGGAGACGGCTGTTGCGCTGCGGTGGGAACTGGAGTTGTCAAAGAGGGTCGCGCCAATTGCTGTCTTGGCACTTCGTCCTGGATATCCCTTGCAGCGAAAAATCCGGTAAAGGACAAGGATATGGCGGTATTCAATTTTGCCCATATCGTGCCCGGATATATCATGCCCTGCGGTACAATGCAGACGGGCGGCGGCGCGCTTAGTTGGGCGGTCAACAAGGTGTTTTTTAAGGCGGACGGGATTTCTGAATCGGATAAAAACGCGGTATATAAAACCGTCAATAAAGAGGTTAAGCTTTCGCCGGTCGGTGCGAATAAACTGCTGTTTTTACCTTATCTTATCGGTGAGCGCAGTCCGCGCTGGAACAGTAACGCCAAAGGCGATTTCATAGGTCTTACCTTGAATCATACACGTGGAGATATGCTTCGCGCGATCATGGAGGGTGTCGGATGCAATCTCGATATAATACTTAATATTTTTAAGAATAACGGCAACGTGATTGAGGGGCTTACCTTGACCGGAGGCGGCGCACGCAACGACGTGTGGGCCGAAATTCTATGCGATATATTCGGACTTCCGGTCTCAATCCCGGAAAAGCTCGCGGAAGCAACCTCCATGGGAGCGGCTATTACCGCAGGGGTCGGAATCGGAGCACTTAAAAGCTTTGATGAGGCAGACAGATTTTTGAATATCCGATCAAAAATATCTCCTAATCGCAACAATTCGAAAAAATACAGTGAAATGAAGGCTCTCTTCGATGAAGCGTATTATGCTTTGGAGCCTCTGTTTGAGAAAATGTAAAAGGAGTTATTGCATCATGAAAAAGTCAACACTTTTTGCCCTATTGCCCGATTACGTTGCTACACCCGACGGTATGGCGATTGATATGGAAGGTAATCTCATTCTCGCCTGCCCGAATTATGCGGATCAGACCCGCAGCGGCTGTATTCTTAAAATAGACAAGGACAAAAATATAAAGAAATGGTTTGATGTGCCCGTCCATGAGGAAACCGGGCTTGCATCTCCTATGGGCATAGCATTCGGCCCCGACGGGGATCTTTACATTTGCGACAACCAGGGGTGGCCGGGCAAGCCGGAGCTTGTAAGGAAGGGCAGGATATTAAGAATCAGAACCGACGGCGACAGGATAGTAAAAACAACTGTGGTTGCAAAAAATATGGAGCATCCCAACGGTATGCGCATACGCGACGGATATATTTACGTTACACAGAGTACTATGGAGCTGGTAAAGCACCCATCAGGTAAGCTTGTAAGCTGCGTTTACCGCTTCCGCCTTGACGATGAGGATATTGATATAACAAACACCTTGGAGGATAAAAATATACTCACAACCTTCCTCACTCAAAATCCCGACGATCAGTACGGCGTTGACGGGATCGAATTTGACTGTAACGGAGACCTATTAGTAGGCAATTTCGGCGACGGCGCAGTATACAGAATTAAATTCAACGACGATTTATCCGTAAAGTCTAATGAGCTGTGGGCGC
>JAQXSY010000071.1 GCA_029219205.1 Bacillota bacterium
CGTCAAGCTCGGGAAGCTCCGTATACTTGATGCCGTTGAGCTTAACTTTGAACGTTGCGTCCTTGCCCTTAAGTTCTTCTGCGTGATAGTCTTCCGGGAATTTTACATTTACGTCAAACTCGTCGCCTATGGAATGACCGACGATCTGATCCTCAAATCCGGGAATAAAGGATTCGGAGCCGAGCTTAAGATCGTGCTTTTCGGCCTTGCCTCCGTCAAACGCCTTGCCGTCGCAGAAGCCTTCGTAATCTATATTCGCCGTGTCGCCGTTCTGCGCGGCGCGGTCCGTAACCTCAACCGTGCGGGAATTACGGTTGCGCTCAGCTTCGATCTGTGCGTCAATTTCCGCATCCGTAGTCTCTCTTATTGTGCGGTCCGCGGCAATACCCTTATAATCTTTAATTTCAACGTCGGGCTTTACAAAGAATTTCGCAGTAAATACGACGCCGTCGTCCTCTATTGACGATACGTCAAATTCGGGGCGGGAAACCGCTTTTGCCTGGGATTCCTTAAGCGCTTCTTCGTAAGCGTCGGGAATGAGCGCGTTAAGCGCGTCTTCGTAGAAAACGCCCTTGCCGTACATTTTTTCAACTATCGACTTGGGAGCCTTGCCCTTCCGGAATCCGGGAACGTTCATTTTGCCGACGTTCTTGCGGTAAGCATCGTTAACCGCCTTGTCAAACGCCTCTTTTGCGATTGTAATTTCAAGCTGCACCGTATTCTTTTCCGGTGTGCTCATACTTTTGAGACTCATATTTTATTGTCCTCCGTATTTATATCCATAATGTTTAATTTTATCAATTTTTCCCGACGTTGTCAATACGTGTCGGAAATTATTAATATTATAATGTAAATATTTTAAATAATCAGTATATCTTCATCGGAACAAAATTCAGATAATCCGCAGAAACGACAGTATACTTCACGCTGCCGATCACAAAATCATGCGGTATATCGTAAGTATTGTGTATATGTCCGTAAAAACATCTGCTGACTCCGTGCTTTTCGAGTACGGCAATAATTTCGGGACAGCTGTAATCCCTGAAGACCGGCGGAAAATGAAGGAATACGTATTTCTCGGTTTCGGGATCCGCTCCGGCGGATTTGAGCAGTTCTTCGCCCGCTCTTATGCTCTGCTCAATTCTTCCGGTCTCGCGCGCAACAAGCTTTGCGTAGTCGGTTCCCTTCGGCGCTGTTTTTTCGTCGTTCCACCAGCCCCTTGAACCGCATATCAGCTTTCCTTCGCGCAAAAAAGCATTGTTATGAAGCATTTTTATCGATGTGATCCCGCAATCCCGCATAAAATCTTCATTTTTCTTAACCGACGCCCACCAATAATCATGATTACCCTTGCCGATAATCTTTTCTCCCGGCAGAGAGTCAAGGAGAAGGAGGTCGTTTTTTGCCTCGCTGAGATTCATTGCCCATGAGATATCTCCGGGAATGACCACGGTGTCGTTCTCCCCGACCACCGCCTTCCAACCCTTTATAAGCTTATCGGTATATCCGCGCCACCTTGAACCGAAGATGTCCATCGGTTTATCGAGCGAAGTAGACAAATGCGTATCGGCAAGTACAAAAAGCGACATATCCGAGTTCCTTTTCCTGAAAATTCCTTGCGTCAAGCCGTATAAAACCATTTTCACCGGAGCATACTTCTGCCATCGGATTCAAATCAAAAATTCAGAAAGGATACCGGCTCAATATGGGATACTTTGATAATTATGATGATATTCGTGAAAACCGTCAGCGTGCTCCGAAACACATCCGCGGAATAGTCTGCGACGCGAAAAACTGCGCATACCACGACGGCGACAACTACTGCACCGCAGACAAAATCGCTGTCGGAACAAGCTATGCAACCTCTTCGACCGAAACAATCTGCGCAACCTTCAAGCCGAAAGCACTTTAAGACCTAAATTATGCCCTGTCAGCGGAGCGTCAGGTACGCGCTCTGATTTCTGAAAGCGCCTCAAACATCGCTTCAGCCATTTTGTCCGCTTTGACTCCCGTCTCGGGATCGAAGCGGATTTTTCTCTGTCCGATGCCGCAGAGAGGCTCCGGAATACCGGTTCCGGTCAGAAGCGACAGCTTCTCAAGCGCTTCAAGCTCGCCCTGCGCGCTTACTCCGGTTATTGCCTTGTAAACCGCCGGCGCAAATTTGTACGCGCTTGCCGTCGATACCGCAAGCATCTTACGGTTGCTGTCCGTGTGCTTCATAAATTCGTCCGCGCAGAAAACTCCGACCGCCGTGTGCGGATCTATGAGATAGTTATAATGTTCATAAATATGACGTATGGTTTCGGAGGTCTGATCCTCGCTGCAATACGCTCCAGTAAAGCTGCGTCCGACAGACTTCAGCGTTTCTTCGTCAATCTCGTACCTTCCGGTTTCCTTCAGACTCTTCATGAATACGGCGGTACGTTCGGCGCCGCATCTCATATAAAGAAGTCTTTCAAGATTGCTCGAAATAAGTATATCCATCGAGGGAGACATTGTCGTGTGGAATTCACGGTTGCGGTCGTATACTCCGGTCTCAAGAAAATCCGTCAGGACGTTATTCACGTTCGACGCGCATACGAGCATATGAATCGGAAGTCCCATTTCCTTTGAAATGTACGCCGCAAGTATGTTTCCGAAGTTGCCCGTCGGAACGGAAATGTTTATCTCTTCTCCGAAACGTATGTCTCCGCAGGCAACAAGGTCGCAGTACGATGAAATGTAATATACTATCTGAGGAACGAGTCTTCCCCAGTTTATGGAGTTTGCGCTGGACAGGAAATATCCGTCGTCCGAGAGCCTTTCAGCAATCTCACGGTCGGAAAAAATCGCCTTAACGCCGTTTTGCGCGTCGTCGAAATTTCCTTCAACCGCGCTTACGTAAACATTAGAGCCTTCCTGAGTCGCCATCTGGAGCTTCTGAACCGTGCTTACGCCGTTTTGAGGATAATAAACCATTATATCGACGCCATCGACATCCCTGTAACCCTCCAGCGCAGCCTTTCCGGTATCTCCGGAGGTTGCGACAAGTATAAACGCGCGTCTTTTCTCTCCGGTCTTACGGAGCGCTCCGGAAAGCAGACGCGGCATAAGCTGAAGAGCCATGTCTTTAAAAGCGCAGGTCGGACCGTGCCACAGCTCGAGAACCCTGAGGTTCGGACCGACTTTTGTTATCGGAACCGGATTTTCTCCGAAATTCTTTTCCGAATATGCTTCGCTGCAATATCCGAGAAGTTCTTCTTTGGTAAAGTCGTCCGAAAGAAAAATACTAAGTATCTCAGCCGCCCTTTCGGGATAACTCAGAGAAGTCAGCTTTTTCAGAAACGTATCGGACAAAAACGGAAGCTCCTCGGGAAGATACAATCCGCCGTCGGATGCAAGTCCTCTTTTAATTGCTTCTGCTGACGATACCTTTTCGCCGCTTCCGCGTGTGCTGCCGTAGTTCATACCTTGATTTTGGAGAAGTCCTCGACGCTTCTCCGCTCCTGTTTTTAATTTCTTTTTTTTGCGATGTCATCATTACGCAATTATTCAAATTACATTATAGCAGATTAATTCTGTTTTAGCCATGCCTGAAAAAAATTTCGTGCGTTTGTATAAAATATTTTTTTTGCATCAGTCTCAGAATATCCATTTTCACGAAGCAGACTGTACAGAACCGGAATTTCTGCCAACCTTGACAGATTTTTCGGCAAATCGGCCGTTCCGTCAAAGTCTCCGCCGATGCATACCGAGTCCGTTCCGCAAATGTTTACAAAATGAGTTATGTGCGAAACGACGTCCTCCGCGCGCATTCCCCCGAGATGAGGCGACACGAAATTAACGGCGACGATTCCTCCGGATTTGCATATGTGCACGGCCATATCGTCGGTCAGGTTTCTGGTGTGAGCGCAAACCGCGCGTGAGCATGAATGCGACGCAATAACCGGCTTGCCGCGGCGCTGCGCGGCTTTGAGAATATCTTCGGCGGTGCTGTCGGAAGCATGGGAAAGATCAACGACAATATTTAAGTCAAAGCATCTTTCAATAACCTCTCTTCCGAACCCGCTCAGACCGGTTTGAGTGTCGTGAGCTCCGCCGAGCTCACAGACTCCTCCCCAAACCGGAGTCAGAATTCTAACTCCCTCTTTATACAGACGGTCAATTCTTGTAAGGTCGCCGCAGAGAAGCCTGCCTCCTTCGACCGAGAGAATGAATTTGTCGGACGGAAACTGCAAACCGTTTGCCGCAAAGCTCTTTTTGGCAAACGCAAGAACTTCAAAAAATCTTTCGTACGCTTCTTCGCCGCTCAGCTTTTCATCGCTCCAGACCGCAAACACCTGGCAATATTCGGAAAACACACGGGCCTGCTCCAAAGATACGTGCAGATTGTTTTTATAAATATCCTGACCGGTTCTGAACATTTCGGTCAGGGTGTCGCAATGCAGGTCAAAGTATTTGATCACAGCCGCCCCCTTCAGAGCCTTCCTCCGGCGCCGAAAGCGCCTTTTATATGATTAATCTCCGCGCAGACAAAGCCCTCTGCGGTCTCGACAGGTGAAATCGTTATCTCAACAACGTCGATACGCTGGAATTTGTCCGTCGGATTAAGCCGGATATACTGCTGCGCCGCGCCGGCAATATGCCTGCGTTTGTTTGCATTCACCGCGGCAGACGGTCTGCCGTAAACCGAGCGCCCTCCGACCGCGTATGTCCGGAGCTTCACTTCGGTAAAAACAATATATTTTTCGTCTTCGCAAATTATGTCAATCTCTTCATGACCGACATATAAATTTCGGGCTACTATACGGTAGCCCGATTTTACAAGATAATCGCACGCAATAGTTTCGCCGGCTCTTCCGATGCCGCGGGACGAACAAGCCGGATATCCGCTTTTCACCGATATCCCTCCTTATCAGAATCTGGTATACAGGAAAGGATTGAACGACGAATCGACAAGAAACGCCGTTGAAATCACAAGAAGCACCGCACAGGCAACAACAGTCGCGTTTCTGAACGCGCCCGAGCGTTCATATAAGCGGTAGAACAGCTTTTTGGGATAAGGCGTCGCCGCAACGCACAGAATTATCAAAAACGGAATCATGCGCACGAGATCGAACAAATCTCCGGAATTGAAAAGCGCTTCCGTACCGATACCGAACATATTCTTAAGCCACACAAATCCCGCTCCGATATCCTCAAATACAAACAGAAGCCAGCCGAATATAACAAGCAGCATCGTATATATATGCGACACAAACGACGGAAGCTTTTTAAGCAGACGTCCGAGAAATGCTTTTTCGATAACGAGCAGCACATAATAGTATAATCCCCATAAAATAAAGTTCCAGCTTGCGCCGTGCCAGAAGCCGGTAAGCAGCCAGACCACAAGCAGATTTCTGTACGTTTTCAGCTTCGAGCATCTGCTGCCTCCGAGCGGGAAATAAACGTACTCACGGAACCATGTTGAAAGGGAAATATGCCAGCGGCGCCAGAATTCGGTTATGTTTTCGGAAATATAGGGATAGTTGAAGTTTTCAAGGAATCTGAATCCGATCATTTTTCCGAGACCGATCGCCATGTCCGAATATGCCGAAAAATCAAAATATATCTGAAAAGTGTAACAGATTATACCCATCCATACGCCGAGTACGGTGCGGCTGTTCTCCGGAACCGCAGAAAAAGTGTTCCACAATTCCCCAACGGTATTGGCAAGAAGAACTTTTTTTGCAAGTCCCGCTGTCAGCGTGCGCACGCCGGACGCAAACAGAGAAACAGTCTCTTCGCGCTTTTGCAGCATGTCGTCGACGTCCTTATACCTGACGATAGGCCCCGCAACAAGCTGCGGAAACAGCGTCACATACGTGCCGAACGCAACCGGATTCTTCTGATATTCGGCGTCGCCTCGGTATACGTCGATAACGTACGAGAGCGCCTGAAACGTGTAAAACGAAATGCCTATCGGAAGACCGATATTAAGCACAGGCAGCCAGCTCATTCCCGGTATCAGCCGCAGATTCGAAACAACAAAATCGTAATATTTGAAAAATCCGAGTATGCCGAGGTTAAAGACAAGCGACAGAATCAGCGCCGTCTTTGCCGCCCGCATTCTGCCCGCCTCCCTGTAATTGCCGACAAGCCAGCCGAAAACATAATCCGCGGCTATCGTTATAACCATAAGCAGAACATACTTCGGTTCGCTCCAGCCGTAGAAAACCAGGCTTACCGCCAAAAGGACGGCATTTCGCCAGGGAAGGAATCTTTTCGGGACGGCATAATACAGCAGCAGCGTCGCTGTGAAAAACAGAAACAAAAACTCAAGACTCGAAAATACCATTAAATTTTACCTATATTCTTTATATCATACGGCGTGTTCTGGTAAACGAAGTAATTAAGCCAGTTTGAGAAAAGCAGATGTGCGTGTCCCCGCCAGAGATTCAGAGGCTGCCTGCTCGGGTCGTCGTCCGGAAAATAGTTTTCGGGAACCGCGATGTCAAGGCCTTTTTTCTTGTCGCGGAAGTATTCGTCGGCAAGCGTGTCGCGGTCATATTCGGAGTGTCCGGTTATGAAGAGCCGGCGTCCGTCCTTTGAGGCGACAATATACACCCCGGCTTTTTCCGAGGACGCAACGATATCAAGCGCTTCGTTTTTTTCGATATCCTCACGGCGCACCTCCGTATGCCTTGAATGCGGCGCGTAAAATATCTCGTCAAAGCCGCGAAGCACCGGATGTGTCGGTATCTCGGCGAAATGAGAAAATACTCCGAAAAGCTTGGACTCACGCTGATATTTCGGGATACCGTAGTGATAATAAAGTCCCGCCTGCGCCGCCCAGCAGATAAAAAACGTTGTAAATACGTTAGTTTCCGCCCATTCCATTACGCAGCACAGCTCTTGCCAATAATCAACCTCTTCAAAAGGCAGATTTTCAACCGGCGCGCCGGTTATTATCAGTCCGTCGAATTTCTCGGAGCGCACGTCGAAGAAATTCTTATAAAAAAGTCTCATATGTTCCGGCGCCGTATGCTTCGGAGTATGCGAAACCGTCTGAAGCAGCGTAAGATCGACCTGAAGCGGGGTATTCGACAGCAGACGTATAAGCTGCGTTTCGGTAGTTATCTTTGTAGGCATCAAATTGAGAACTGCAATCTTAAGCGGACGTATATCCTGATGCGAAGCACGGAACTCATCCATAACAAAAATATTTTCGTTTACCAGAACATCCGCCGCCGGAAGCCCGGTCGGTATTTTTATCGGCATAACCGACACCTCCCGATTTTTCAGTATAATCTTAATTATTATACCAAATTCAAGAAGTAAATACAATAGTGATTTTCACTTTTTTATAAGAGGCATGCGCCGGTTTGTCAATGTTAATTTACATTCTCCGCGTCCGTCCGGACGGCGCAAAACCGTATATTCTATATATATTCTATATATTTACACATTTACTCGATTTTACTCAATTCACGGCAATCCTGAGCCTCCGTTCTGATTTCTGCCGCAGGGAAATCCGCTGATTTTTTGCAGTGTGATTCATAAATATTTTACACTGCTCAATAAATTAAATCAGAAGCGCGGTCTTTCTTGACATTATCGCGGGGCGGGAGTATAATATAATGTAATCTGATTTTTTAAAGAAAGAAACGGGAAACGAAATGAAGTATTCATATTTACAAAAAATCACTGCGGTAATAATCTGCATGGCGGCTCTGCTTTCTTTTTGCGCGTGCACCAAGGACGCATTCGTTCCCTCGGGAATGAAAAAAATCACAAACAGCAGCATAGTAGATTACACGATGTATGTTCCCAACGAATGGACCGAGGATATATCGACCGGCGTCGTTACGGCGTACTACTCACAGCAGGACCGCTCGAGCATATCAATGATGGCGTTTGACCACAAGGACAGCTCAACGACTCTCGCTCAGTACTGGGAGGGTTATCAGGACGAATATAAGGCCACCTTCTCGGACATGGAAATTCTGACCGACGGAGACGATATGATTGTCGGAAACCGCGCGGCGAAAAAGTATGTGTACAACGCGTCGGTTACCGGAACGGAATACCGTTTTATGCAGGTATTTATTATATCCGGAGGTTATGTATACTGCTTCACATACACCTCAACTCCGGAAAAATACGAATCTCATCTTGAGGATGTAAACCGGATACTCGAATACATTGAATTCAATCAGGGCTGAAAATGAACGGAATTTATCTTGACAACAGTGCGACAACAGCCCTTTCCGACGGCGCGAAACAGGCGATGATTCACGCGCTTGCGGAAATATATGGGAATCCTTCGTCGGTTCATGCCGCCGGAATCGAGGCGAAGAAGGCAGTTGAGGACGCGCGCTCGGCGGTTGTTGCGTCGCTCGGTTTAAAGGAGCGTACTTCCGGGACTCTTTTTTTCACTTCCGGAGGAACCGAAGCGGACAATCTGGCTCTTGTAGGCGCGGCGGAAGCAAAGAATTTCCGCTTCACACCGAGGATAATCACAACTGCGTCCGAGCATCCCGCAATTTTAAATACCATAGCTTATCTCAAAACGCGCGGCTTTGATACCGTATTGATTCCTACGCCCGGCGGCGTGCCGGATATGGACGCTTTTGAAAAGGCGCTGACGCCCGAAACGGCAATCGTTTCCGTAATGCTTGTAAACAATGAGACAGGCGCGGTAAACGACGTGGCGGGTATGTTTAAGCTTGTCAGACAAAAATGCCCGTCAGCCGTGACGCATACCGACGCGGTTCAGGGATATACGAAGGTTATGTGCAATCCGCTCAGGCTCGGAGCCGACCTTTTGTCGGTAAGCGCTCACAAAATACACGGTCCGAAAGGCGTCGGCGCGCTGTGGTGTTCGCAGGATATCATACGCGCAAAGAAGCTTGTACCCGTTCAGCACGGCGGCGGACAGGAGGAAGGATTCCGTTCGGGCACGGAAAACGTACCTGCAATAGTCGGTTTCGGCGCCGCGGCTGCCGAAGCGGCAAGCGGAGCCGATAAGCGCACGGCGCACATTGAATCTCTACGAAAAAGGCTTGTCTCCGGTCTTCCCGACGGCGTTTCGGTCAATGTTCCGGAAAAAGAATACGTTCCGAACATTGTCAGCCTGACGCTGCCGTCGGTAAAAAGCGAGGTCATGGTGAGATTTCTTTCATCAAACGGCATATTTGTTTCCGCAGGCTCTGCCTGCTCGTCGCATCACCGCGGAATAAGCCATGTGCTTACCGATTTCGGGCTGAGCGAGCAGAAAGCGGACTGTACTATACGAGTAAGCATGGACGCTTATAATACCGAGGCTGATATCGACGCTTTCTGCGACGCGCTGAAACGCGGCATCGGTTCTTTGTGCAAAGTCAGAAGGTAAATGAATATTCTTTAAAAACGGGGTTTTTTATTATGTCAGCAGACTTCAATTCAAAGACCTGCGCGGTCATAGGGCTCGGAATCTCCAACACTCCACTTATAGAGTATCTGCTTGAACACGGCGCAAGCGTAACCGCACGCGACAAAAAATTGTTTGAGGAGCTGCCGGAGGGCGTCAGAAGCTACGAAAAAAAAGGCGTGCGCTTCATATGCGGAGAAGGATATCTTGACGGACTGAGCGAGGATTATATCTTCCGTTCGCCCGGAATACGCTTCGATATTCCGCAGTTTTGCCGTGCGGTTGAAGGCGGGTCGGTATTAACTTCGGAAATGCAGCTGTTTTTTGAACTTTGCCCGGCAAAAATAATAGGCGTGACCGGAAGCGACGGAAAAACCACAACGACGACGCTTATATACAAGGCGCTCTGCGGACAGTACGGAGAAGAGCGCGTGTTCTTGGGAGGAAATATCGGAGCGCCGCTTTTGCCGAGACTGTCCGAAATGAACAGTGATTCCTTTGCGGTCGTTGAGCTTTCAAGCTTTCAGCTTCACACGATGACGCGTTCTCCGGATATTTCGGTTATAACGAACGTATCGCCGAACCACCTTGACTATCACCGCGGAATGGACGAATATATTGACGCCAAAAAGCATATTTTCAAGTTTCAGAAGCACGGCTCGGTGCTGGTGCTTAACGCAGGAAATACGATAACCGCATCTTTTGCCGAAGAAACGGCGCCGGGCTGCGATTGCCGATTTTTCTGCGGAGACTATACGTATGAAAGGGACGGAGCGGTTTTCTGCCGCGGGCGCAGGATATTTAACGACAGCGAAGTTCTTTTGCCGGGAAAACACAATCTTGAAAATTACATGGCTGCGATTGCCGCGCTTGACGGACTTGTTGAAGACAGCGTGTTTGAAAAGCTCGCGCAAACCTTCGGAGGCGTTGAGCACAGGTGCGAGTTTGTGCGCGAGCTCAACGGTGTAAGGTATTTCAACAGCTCTATTGATTCAAGCCCCACAAGAACCTCTGCGGCTCTTTCGGCGTTTAAAGATAAAGTTATTGTGATATGCGGCGGATACGACAAGCACATTCCGTTTGAGCCGCTTGCAGAACCGCTTTGCAGTCATGCAAAAACGGTTGTTCTGACCGGAGCAACAGCCGGAAAAATCCGTGATGCGCTCGTTTCGTCCCGAAAGTATGTTAACGGCGCTCCAGAAATAATCGAGGAACCCGATTTCGACGCCGCAGTCAAAGCCGCTTCGGAATGCGCCCGTCCCGGCGATACGGTCATTCTTTCGCCTGCGTGCGCCAGCTTTGACGCATTTAAGAATTTTGAAGAGCGCGGAAAACGCTTTAAAAAACTGATTATGGAGTTGTGATTATGGATATTTCGCCGCTTCTTGAAACTCTGACCGGAATAATGAGCATTACCGGATGCGAGGAACGAAGCTCGGAAAAAATCAGAGAGCTTATAGGTCCGCTTTTTGACAGCTGTGAAACGACTCCGGCCGGCAGTCACGTATTAATCAGAAAATGCGGGCTACCGGACGCTCCGAGAGTTTTGATAGACGCTCATTTTGACGAAATCGGCATGATGGTGAAAGAGATTACCGGAGACGGATTTCTCAGGGTAACAAACGTCGGAGGCATTGACGCGAGAATTATGCCTGCCTCGCGTCTGAAAATATACGGAAAACGCACAATTACGGGAATTGTATCGGTTCATCCGCCGCATGTACTTCGCGAAGAAAGCGCGGATAAGCTGACCGGCGTACGCGATATTTATATTGACACGGGTTACAGCGGAGAAGAGCTGCGTGAAATTGTTCGAATAGGAACTCCGGTCGGGTTTGAACATCAGTATACACAGCTTGAGAACCGGAGAGTCGCGGTCAAATCGCTCGACAACAAGGCGTGCGTCGCGGCCGCCGTTATGGCGTCGGAACTTATTTTAAAGAAAGACATCGGTTTTGACCTGATTCTGCTGCTGTCTTCCGCCGAGGAAATCGGCGGGCGGGGCGCCGTAACGGCGGTTAACGCGCTCTGTCCCAATGTCGCGTTTGTTCTTGACGTTGAGCTTGCCAACGAACCGGACGAGCCCGAATATATTACCGCCGGAGTCGGAGAAGGACCGACCGTTTCAAAGTCTATGTCCCTTGACAGAAAGCTGACCGATTCGTTTGTTTCTTTTGCGGAGAAGCGAGGGAAAAAACCGCGTACAGTCATTTCGGCGCGCTCCACCGGCACAAACGCCGATCACATAACCATGCTCGGAAACGGCGTTCCTGCAATGGTAATCGGAATACCGCTGCGCTGTATGCATACCATGAGCGAGATCGTGGAGCTTTCGGATATCGAGGAAGCGGCAGAACTTTTGGCAGACTATATTTCGGAGGAGCTTGCGGTATGGATGAACAGATGATGCTGATAAAAAAGCTGTCCGACGCGTTCGGACCGAGCGGATGCGAGGACGCAGTTGCCGACGCAGTATACAATGAGATCTCGCCGTACTGTGCGGAAATCAAACGCGACAGAATCGGAAATCTGACCGCGTTTGTACCCGGAAAATCTCATGAAAAAAAGCTCCTAATATCGGCACATACGGACGAAGCCGGATTTATGATAACCGGAATCACAGAGCATGGCTTTCTCAAATTTGACGCTGTGGCGATCGACGCGCGGACGCTGTGCGGAAAGAAAGTTGTCATAGGCGACGGAACGCGCGCTGTAAACGGCGTAGTTCACAGCAAGGCAATACATCTTATGAAAGGCTCCGAACGCGACAACGCCACGCCGATTGAAAAAATGCTGATCGATATAGGCGCAAAAGATAAGGCAGATGCACTTCGTTTGTGCCAAGAGGGGGATTACGGAACTTTTTGTCCCGGATTTGAGCTTTTCGGCAGCGGAAAATTCTGCGGAAAAGCATTGGACGACCGCGCAGGCTGCGCAGTGATGTGCAGAATGATTGAGCATTTCGGCAAAACCGGTACGCAGCCGGCTTTCGATACTTATTTTGCATTCACAGTACGTTACGAGATATGGAAAAGCGGCGCGCGCGCGGCGGCATATTCGGTTAAACCGGATTACGCTCTGGTTATTGACGCGGCTGGAGCGGGAGATATTCCGGGTATAGCCGGAGCAAAGAGGGCGGTTTCGCTCGGAGGCGGCCCTGCGATTCCGTTTATGGACAGAGGAAGCGTATACAGCGAAGAGCTTATTTCGTTTGCAGGAAGGCTTGCAGACGAGAATAATATAAAGCGCCAGAATTGTCAGTGTATTCTCGGCGGAAACGACGCAGGCGATATTCACAAGGTCGGCGAAGGAGTGCGCACGATTTCACTCTGCCTGCCCTGCCGGTATCCGTACACGCCGTCGTGCGTTATGGACATATCGGATTATAACGAGACATACCGTCTTGCGCTGGCGTTCGCCGAAAGAACGGAGGAGATTGAAAATGCTTGAAATTTTTGAGAAGCTGTCGGAGATAGTATCCGTTTCCGGACGTGAAAGGAAGCTGGCAGAGCGTGTTGCGGAATTAGTTGAGCCGTATGCCGATGAAGTTCGCATCGACACGCTCGGAAACGTAATCGCATTCAAAAAGGGCTTGTCGGAAGCACCTAAAAAGCTCATGATCACAGCCCATACAGATGAAGTCGGATTTACAACGACATATATTGAAGAAAACGGACGCGTCCGAGTTTCGCCGGTAGGCTGTATCGACGTGCCTGCGGCTGCGTTTTCGCAGGTTGTTTTTTCCGGCGGCGCGGTAGGCTTGCTTATTCCTGACGGAAAGGTTGAAGGCGGTTCATATTATATTGATCTCGGCGCATGCTCAAAGGAACAGGCTGAAAAGCTTGTGTCGCCGGGCGAAACCGCCTCAGTACGTTCTTCTCTGTTTAAAATGGAAAACGGATATATATCGGGAAGACCGTTTGACGATAAGCTATGCTGCGCGGTTCTGATAGAAGCCATGAAGCGTCTGAAAGACGTTCCAAACGACCTTTATTTTGTATTTACTACGCAGGAAGAGATCGGTTCGCGCGGCGCAGCGGTTGCGGTTAACGCGATAGAGCCGGATATCGGAATAGCCGTCGACGGAACTTTTGCCTGCGATTCATACGGCCCGAAAGCTCATGATATTAAGCTCGGAGGCGGCGCGGCAATCAAAATCAGAGACAATTCACTTATCTGCAGCGAAAAAATTGTTGAAAAAATGATTGAGCTTGCAAAAAAACACGAAGTGAAATATCAGCTTGAGCTTCTTGAGGGAGGCGGCTGCGACGCCGGAGTCATGCAGTCAACCGGAAAAGGCACTTTAGCCGGATCGATTTCCGTCCCAATGCGTCATATGCACACTCCCCGTGAAATGGCGAACATTTCCGATCTTGACGAATGCATGAAATTACTAATTCTTTTATGCGAGGATGAAACATTATGAATGATACAGAAATAAACGAGCGGCTCGCCGCTCTTTCGGATGAGGCGGAGGACGCACTTGCTCCGATATTCAGACGCCTGGACAAAACGTCGGCATTTCTTACCGGAAAGGTGCTTGACGCGTTCCGTGAGGAAAAGGTTTCGGTGTCTCATTTTGACGCGACTACCGGCTACGGTTACGACGACAAGGGACGCGATACTCTTGAACGGATATATTCGCGCGTGTTCGGAACTGAGGCGGCGCTTGTGCGGCACAGCATTATGAGCGGGACTCACGCGCTCACAATCGGTTTGTTCGGATTGCTTCGTCCGGGCGACGTTATGCTCTCTGTCACCGGAAAACCGTACGATACTCTTGACGAGGTTATAGGTTTGTCGGGAGCTCCTGGCTGCGGATCGCTTAAGGACTACGGAGTCATATACCGCGAATGTCCGCTTGGCGCCGATTTTTCGGATGCGCTTAAAGACAAGGCGGTCAAAATTGTGTATATCCAGCGTTCAAAAGGATATCTTGACCGTCCGACGCTCTCGGTTGAAGAAATAAATAAGATTGCAGATAAAGTACACTCACTTTCCGACGCATATGTCGTTGTCGACAACTGCTACGGAGAATTTACCGAAGAAACCGAGCCGCGTGCAGATCTGATTATAGGCTCGCTTATAAAAAATCCCGGCGGAGGGCTTGCCGAAAGCGGAGGTTATCTTGCCGGAACAAAGCGTGCGGTTGAACTTGCCTCCTACCGTTTTTCATGTCCCGGAATCGGTCTTGAATGCGGCGCAACGCTCGGTCAAACAAAAAATATGTATAAGGGCTTGTTCTTTGCTCCCCACGCGGTCGCTCAGGCGCTGAAAACGGCTCATTTTGCCGCCTACATATTCGGCGCTCTCGGATTTGACGCGTTCCCGGTATGGAAAGAAAAACGGTACGACATAATTCAGACCGTTCGTCTCGGTACGCCGGAAGAACTTTGCGCGTTTTGCCGCGGAATACAGGCAGGGTCGCCCGTCGACGCCTACGTCCGTCCGGAACCGTGGGATATGCCGGGATATTCGGACAAGGTTATCATGGCGGCGGGAACATTTACTCAGGGAGCTTCGCTTGAGCTTTCCGCCGATGGTCCGCTCCGTGCGCCATATACTGTGTTTATGCAGGGCGGTCTGACTTTTGAATCCGGACGAATCGGCATCCTTTCCGCGGCTCGCGAGGTTTTAAAACAAAAAAACTGACTCCATACGTGTAAAGACAGTTTCGTGCGGTACATCTGAAAACAAAAACGCCGCGTGCCATTTTGATATGGCGCGCGGCGTTTTTTATTTTCTCGACCATGTCGAAGGAATGAGTGCGAGCATTATTGGGTATATCTCAAGCCTGCCTATCAGCATGACCGCCGACAGAATCAGCTTTGAGACTGCCGAATAATCTGCATAGCTTCCGGCGGGTCCGACAAGTCCCAGACCGGGACCGACGTTGTTCAGACAACTTATCGCCGCAGTCATGTTTGTTTCAAAATCGAACGGCTCGAAGCTTAAAGCGATAAATGTCAGCACAAGTATAATGCAGTACAGCATGAAATATGCGCTTAAGCCTCTCAATGTTTCTTCGTCCGCTTTTTTCCCGTCTATACGGATAGAGCTGACTGAGCGCGGATGTATCATCTTTCGGAGATTTGCCCGAACCATTTTGAATATGATGATTATTCGCGAAACCTTAAGTCCTCCGGCGGTGGAGCCTGCGCAGCCGCCTATCAGCATAAGTCCGACAAGCCAGGCTTTTGACAATCCGGGCCAGAGATTGAAGTCGGCTGTCGAATAACCGGTTGTGGTTATAATCGAAGCAACCTGAAACGAGGAAAGACGGAAAGCTTCCTCAAAGCTGCTGTATAACGAAGTTATGTTTATGGTTATTGCAGCGACCGATACGAGAACAATTATAAAATATGTCCAAAGCTCCGCGTTTTTAAAAGCGGTACGGAATTTTCCGAGAAGAATCAGGTAATACAAATTAAAATTAATTCCGAAGAGCAGCATGAAAACGGTTATTACCCACTGCAGATAGTGCGAATATCCCGCTATACTGTCGGATTTTATACCGAAGCCTCCGGTTCCGGCGGTTCCGAACGTATGGACAATGCTGTCAAAGACCGGCATACCTCCCGCAAGAAGCATAATTATTTCGAATACTGTCAAAGCGATGTATAACAGATAAAGAATTTTGGCGGTGTCGCGGATACGCGGAACCAGTTTTCCGACGACAGGACCCGGCACTTCGGCGCGCATTATGTGTATGGAGCGTCCGTTCGGAGTCGGAAGTATCGCCATCATAAGAACCAGAACGCCCATTCCTCCGATCCAATGCGTAAAGCTTCTCCAAAACAGCAATCCGCGGCTCATGCTTTCTATGTCGGTAAGAATTGACGCTCCGGTTGTTGTAAATCCGCTTACGGTTTCAAAGAATGCGTCGGCATACGATTTGATTTCGCCGCTGATGAAGAACGGAAGAGCTCCGATCGCCGACATCAGAACCCATGCAAGAGCAACTACCGCAAAGCCTTCCTTTGCATATATCAGATGATCCGAGCCTCGTCCTATAAGCGACAGTACAAGTCCCACAGCAAACCCAACCGTCATTGTTATTAGAAACGAAAGCCAGGCTTTTTCCGAATAAATCGCCGAAACTATCAGAGGCAGCAGAAGCAGAGCAGCTTCAAGTTTAATAAGCTGTCCGGTTATGTGACAAACTGTTTTATAGTTCATTGCGCCTCACCTTCAGACAAGTATATCAGACATATCGGAAAGAATCTGATCCGCCGCAAGCACAATGACGTGATCGCCGGGAAGGATTACATCGTCGCCTGCCGGAATAATTGTTTTCCGGTCGCGGATAATTCCGGTGATCAGGATATTGCGCTTGAAGGAAAGCTCGCGCAGCGGTTTTCTGAGCATCGGCCAGTCGCTGCTGACTTTGAACTCAAGCGCCTCTGCTTTTCCGTCCATGAGCTTATATAATGTCTCCACATTACTGCCGAGAGAGCTTCTGAGCGCTCTTGCATATTTTACGATAACATCAACGATAATCTTTTTCGGGGATATGATACAGTCCAGTCCGAGCTTTTCGGCAAGCGGCATAAGCTCGTCGCGGTTTACTTTGGTAATAACCTTCGGTACATTCTGCGACATCGCGAAATATGAAATCAGAATGTTTTCCTCGTCGATTCCGGTGAGCGATACAAACGCGTCCTGAGAAGCAATTCCTTCCTCGGTCAGCAGCTCCTGCTTTGCGCCGTCACCGTTGAGTATAAACGCTTTCGGAAGAGCGTCGCAAAGCTCGGCGCAAAGCTTCGGGTCTTTTTCGATGATCCTGACTGAGGTTCCGGCGGTCTCAAGCTTTTTTGCCAGGTAATACGCCGTTTTGCTTCCGCCCAGTATCATAACGCTGCGCGCCTGCTTTTGGAGAACGCCTATGGAACGCAGAAACTTCTGTATTTCCGATGCAGTCGCCGTTATGCCGATTCGGTCACCGCTTTTAAGAATAAAACTGCCGTCCGGGATATGCACCTCGTCTCCGCGCTGAACCACTCCGACCAGCACCTTTGCCTTGTATTTGTCGCGCAGCTCGCTGAGCTTCAGTCCGTTGAGAAGAGAGTTTTCTTTTAGATGAAGTTCGATCATCTCAAAGTTTCGCCTAGAAAACGTTTCGATTTTAAGCGCCGACGGAAGCTTAAGAATATTATTGAGCGCTTCTGCGGCGAGCATTTCCGGATTAATTGACATTGACAAATCCAGCTGCTGGCGCATAAAGTCAAGGCTGCTGTCGTTGTACTCGGGATTTCTTATGCGGGCAATCGTGTGTTTGGCGCCCATGCGTTTCGCAATAAAGCAGCTCAGCATGTTAAGCTCGTCGGATCCGGCAACAGCAATATACATATCGGTATCTTCAACTCCGGCCTCCGAGAGCGTCTCGCAGTCCGTGCAGTTTCCGCATACCCCTATTACGTCGTATATGTTAGTCAGCTCGGTAATAACCGAGGAATCCGTGTCAAGAATCGTTACGTCGTGTCCTTCCGAAACGAGGCTGACAAGAATCTCGGAACCGATCTTTCCGCACCCTGCGATTAGTATTTTCATCTGCGTTATCAAACCTTTCAGTTTTTTTCCTGCTTATATTATACACAAAAACAAAAATATTTCAAGCCCTGAAAAAAAGTATATGAAAATCACCTAAATCTTTTGGCTGCTGCAGAATCAAATTCAGATATAAACCGTCAAGAATGCGGCGCATCGTCTGCCGTTCAAAAATGCTGTCCGGCAGTCTGCGCCGCTTTTCCCCTCCCCGCAATCAGAATTCATTTAAAATCAAAAGCCGGATACCGATTTTGATACCGGCGTATCAAAATGAATTGCCGCTTTTTGTTGAATGTTTAACGCAGAATATCCACAATACCCTTGAATTCATCGGTTTTCCGCAGATTATCAAACTCTGAAGATAACAGCCATTTATCGCGCATAATCTCACAAAGCGTTCTTGTGTCGGTTGTTTCAAAATCAGTTCTTTTTGCGGAAATATCTCCGAGCAGTATACTGGAAAAAATCTGCTCTTCAGGTCGGTTATCGAAAGCTTTTGCCGCCATTGCCCCGATTTTTAAATGTTCTATAGCCTCTGTATTGTCACCGAGTCTTGCATAAAGCTTGGCAATATCCAGTTGTAATTTAGATGCGCCCCAACCATCTGCTGTAATATTTCCGTCATATACAATTTTTTCAAGTTTAAATATCTTTTGTATTGCAATAACGGATTGTTCGTCCGAAAGACAACCGGAATTTGCCAATAACCTGATTGAGCTTTTTAATGCGTTGTAGTCTTGCTTTATTTTATTTTTTAAAAAAGGAAGTTTTTCGCTATTATCTAAACTCCACCAAATCTGATTTTCCTTACAGAATTCAGACGACGGCAAAGATTCATAAACAGCCCTGCCGATTTCTTTTCTTCCCATTTCGCAATGATTGAAAGCAAGTCTTGCTGTCGCTTCAAGACGAATATTTTGATCAGGACAATATTTCATTATTCTCTCGCCTAAAGCTGTAATTTCCGCATCATATTTTACCATATTTTCTTTCCATTCGGGAATATTGCCATCGCTATCTCCCGAAATAAATAATGCATACATCAACTTATTCAACAACACAAAGTTATTTGGATATTTCGAGACACCCTCACGCGCAACAGCAATGCATTCATAAATTTTCCCCTGACTTATTGCTTCCTGAAAACGCAGCAAATACTCCGAAACCGTTTCCCTTTCAATGGCTTTGTCAACTCCGAGGAGTTTATCCACAGTAACACCGAAAAATTCTGAAATTACCGGGAGTAATTCCATATCCGGATAACATATGCCTGTTTCCCAGCGTGATACCGATTGATAGGATACACCGAGAATATCTGCTAATTCTTCCTGTGTAATATCTTTTTCTTTCCTTAAATATTTTATTGTATCTCCGATATACAGTTTCATGATAAGGTCTCCTTTAATAATGATTGAAAGTGGCGCCTCTTTCTATAAACAGTATAATATGTTTAAAATATGAAGTCAATAACGCATGTGCAGAGAAAATTTCAATTATATAGTGAGGGAGTAAATAATAAAAAAACATAGATGCGGAAAATCAACACTCATTACGAAAATCCAATTTAATGAACGATGGAAAGTTGTATAGTAAAAAAGGACTGTTCAAAAAGTGAAAATACTGGTAACATCTTTTCGGAGAGTGAACAAAATGAAAAAGAAAGTGAATTATACAAAGGAGTTTAAAGTCAAGGCCTGCGAACTGGTTTTAAAAGACGAAGTCAATGTTAAAACAGTGGCTGATAAAATGGGCATAAATCACATAATGCTGTATCGATGGATGGGAGCGATAATCAACCCATAGATATTTTTTGTAAAACGCTCGAATGGGAGATGACTGATATCAGTCATCTCCCATTCGAGGAAGCTTCAAGAAAAATTGTTGAGTATATTGAATTATATTACAATTCAGTA
>JAQXSY010000072.1 GCA_029219205.1 Bacillota bacterium
TACCGTTGTGCGGCGAATTCTGCAAAATAAAGAAACTGTTATATACAGTGAATATGATTATTCCCAAAATACATGGGTGCATTCTTCTCTTTGAGTCATATCATGTCTTTAAAATGTTGTCCTTAACGACAATCACTCGTGTCGGGCAGTCCCATCATCCAGGACGGCAAACTGGTCGGCGCTGTAACTCATGTGCTGGTGAATGACCCAACGACAGGCTACGGCATTTTTATTGAGAACATGTTAGATGCAGCAGCATAATACGATGCCACTTTCTCTATCGTGCATCTTTTTTAAAAAGATGCACGATAGAGATTGACAAGCAGGAAATATTTGCTATAATATCAATGATGAAAGGGGTATGCTTATGGCACTTAAATATATCGCTGATCGCATAAATGATTATAACATCAATTTATTTGTCTCCGAATTAGCAGATGCAGCGAAGTATCTTGGTATTTTGCAGGCCAAAATTGATACATATCAATTCAATAGCATTTTGATACCTATGTTGCACAAAAAAGAAGTGTTGTCCTCAATGGATATTGAAGGCACGCAAAAAACAACCCTGTCTGATATTTGTGAACGAGAAATCGACCCAAAGCGCAAAGATGAAAAAGAGTCTGTTGAAGTCAGAAATCATACAAAAGCTCTTATATATGGTGCAGACCATCTACGTAATGGCAATTTCACGCACTCCTTTATACAGGAAATCCATCGTATTATGATGACTGATCTGGAACCATTTAACCCCGACAAACCTATTGGTAAATATAAGATAAAGAATAACCATATCGAAAATAGCGTCGGTACAGTTGTTTTCACTCCGCCTCCATATAACGAAACCAAGAAGTATATGAACGAGTTGGTTGATTTTATCAATAATGGTTCAAACATTCATCCTCTTATCAAGGCTGCAATCATTCATGCACAGTTTGAGTCTATTCACCCCTTTGCAGACGGAAACGGAAGAGTCGGACGTATTTTGGTAAGTTTGTATTTATACAAAGCCAACGTCATCAATTTTCCGTTCTTTTATATCAGCGAAGCGATCAACCAGGACAAGCGTGTGTACTATAATATGTTAACAAATTCCCGTAACAACAGTTATGATGAATGGATAAAGTACTTTTTAAATAAGATTATTGTTCAAACCGGCAAGCATATTGGGTATATAGATTCACTAAACAATCTTTATGTAAAAACAAAATGTACCGTGCAAAAAATCATCAACAGCCCCAAATTTGATGATGTAATAGAATGCTTGTTTACACATCCTGTTCTAACAGCCAATTACATAGAAGACAAGTTAAATATTTCTCACGGACAAGCTGTGCGGTATTTGAACGCATTGGAAAAGGCGGGGGTGTTATTTGGCGACGACAAAAAGAGGGGGAGAAATTTCTATTTTTCCGAACTCCTTGGACTCGCACAATGATATATTTACCATACAGTAAAGGTAGGTGATGCTTATGATTGTAACAAAAAAGAAAGCGCCCTGTAAGTTGCTGCAACAACAAACAAGGAGCTTTCTGTGGAGCTGGATACACTACAGTAACCAACTTGACCAGTTTTATTGTAGCGTATCCTTTCTGGAATGTCAATTCGGCATTTCCAACAAACTAAACATTTGTTGCCGGAAACTCGGCAGAAAGGATGGTGTTATATGAAACACATCATTGATGACGGGTTCAACGCAGAACTCGTCGCAAAGGCTTATTTTGACGGAATTATGGAAATCCCTATTTTAAGTAAGCCTAAAGAAATCATTATTCCCAGCGCAGTAATCCCTTTTTCTATGGCAAATCGTAGCACAGACCATTCGGAATTCGTGCATTTTTACGAACATGACAAGCGTTTTTCGGATGTTCTGATTGCCACAAAAGAGCAGCTCCCTGTTTTGCGGGGGTTTGCCGGCGTTATTTCCCCGGACTGTTCCCTGTATCGTGATATGCCGTTGTGTTTGCAGATTGCAAATACATATATGAACCGGGCGGTTGGTTATTATCTCCAATCGCAAGGGTTGTATGTGATCCCAAATGTGCGTTGGGGTGATGAGCGCACTTACACGACAGTGGAATTACCGGAAAAGATAGCATTCCTTGGTGTTCCCCGGAACAGTATTGTTTCTATTGGTACATACGGATGTATTAAAAGCGCCGAGAATAAGCATTACTTCCGGGAAGGTCTCACCGCAATGCTGGACGAGTTGACTCCCCAGGTGGTCTTGGTTTACGGTGCTATGCCGGATTCGATCTTCGCCCCTGTGAAAGATAGAGCAAGATTTGTCAACTTCCCGGATTGGATCTCCACAAAAAGAAGGAGGTCTGCATAATGGGTACTGGATCTTCCGGAAACTACGGAAACACAAAGGGAGCGACCAACAGTCAATCTCAAAACAATGCGTTTTCCCGTAATGTGCAAGCAGCCTCCCAAAAATATCGTTTAACACAAAGCGGTTATTTTGGCAATAAGGGAAAGAATTCACGTGTTATAGAAAGCAAAAACCCAGTTGCGACATCCAAAGATTTTTACTCATTGCTCAGCAAAGGCGGAAAAGAGTCCAAACTGGCAAACGGGAAAGGTGTTCAAACAGTATTTCCTGACGGTACACGTATCGTCTATCGTGTAAAAACATCTACCCCTAACAGCCCTGCCGTTGACATTTCGGTCAGCATTGTTTCCCTGGTCAAACGGCAAAAAATCCATTTTGTTAAGGAGGATTGAATATGGTATATGCTACACTATCCAGCGAGATGCTTGATTTGCTCCGCAGTATGATTGGAAACGAATTGGTTTCCTATGAGTGCGCAGTTCAAAACAACGAGATCTACGGAAACCTTCGCATCAATACGTCCGGCGGTGCTGTCGAAGTCGTAAACGAAGTTCAGGAATTGCCATTCTTTGATGGATGTGAAGACATTTCCTGCTTTCGTTGCTGCGAAGCACCAACTGATAAACCTTTTGTGCCTTTTTGTGATGAACCGGTTGCAGTTGTTCCTGTTTCTGACAAAATCTCCGGAATCGAGATTGTAAGGGATGTTGTCCGCGTCAATGATGGTAATTATGTAATTGCTTTTGACATGGCAATCATTATCAAGTGCCAAACCCGTACAATCATATTCTCTCGCGGCTGGCATTTTAGTGAAGTTATTTCGGTAATGTCGGACACTGCAGAGGTATACCCTGTTGCAAATGTTGTTTCCGATTGGGAAAATGACGGGGATAACCAGGTAACGGTTGACAGAACAATTATGCCCATATAGTTTCCAAGTGCAGACTGTTATTTGCAGTCTGCACTTTTTCATATCCCCAGAAAGACACTTGCGCACCCCCCAAAATCAGAATTTGTCGAAAATGCGAGAAGTCTTAAAATACGGCATTTTCGACATTGCACCTATGTCAACTAAGGGATCGCGGGTGCGGTGTGTAAAAACCTGCCTTTTGCTTGCAAAAACGCATAAAATCTGCAGAAAAACAAAAAATTCTTTTGTCCCTTACTTGACATCAGCGTGAGCGGAAGTCCGATCATCCAGGATGGAAAACTGATTGGCGCCGTGACCCATGTGCTGGTGAATGACCCTACCACCGGCTACGGGATCTTCATAGAAAATATGCTGGACGCGGCGGCATAAAGGAGGTGAACGCAGTGGATTTTTATCAGGTTCCTTTGGGATTTGGCATGGCACTGGCCCGGAACTTCAATGCAATGAACGCTTATTCCGCCATGACGGAAGAGCAGAAAAAAGCTGTGCTGGAAAGAGCACACAATGCCCGCTCCGAAAAGGAGATGAGCCGGATTGTGGACAGCCTTGCCCGTGGCAGTACCCACTGACCCACCGACATGGCATATTCATTAAAAATATGCCTGACACAACGAAATATTGACTTTGCCGGAGGCGATTTGCCTCTGGCTTTTTTAGACTCAGATTGATTTTCTATGTCTTAACACGATACCCTCTTGGATCAAACGGTCTGCATAACCGTCAGCCTTTCTCCAAATCCCCTCGGATGTTACCTCGCCGCACCCGCTGCTCCAGCTGAATGTATCTCTCGAAATCTCGTTGCCGTTGCTATTGTACTGAATAACATCCACAGCAGTATCATCATGCCCATTGCAAAAATACTCTACCATATCAAAGTATGCTGCTTTTGTTGTAAACGTATCCTTTACCTGTTCAGATAACTCTATTTTGATGGGAGCCGTTGGAGACAGCGTTTTACCTTTTTCTTTGTCGCTAACCAGGATTGTCTGGTTTTGTACCTCCAAATGTGCCTTCAATTCTGCTATTTCTTCTTCCAATGCGGCTATTCTTTTGTTGACCTCAAAACGATCTTCTTGTTTGGTAGAAAACAACCGTTTAATCAACTGTGTGAACATTTTAGACCCTCTCCTTTGTGTTTTCTTATAGAAATTATACATATGGACTTTATTTTCTGTAACAATTATGTTTTGAAATTGTTGTCCATAATGCCCATCACCCATGAGCGGCAGCCCGATCATTCAGGGCGGAAAGCTCATCGGGGCGGTGACTCATGTGCTGGTCAATGACCCGACGACAGGGTATGGAATCTTTATTGAGAATATGCCGGACGCGGCGGAATAAAATGAACCTCCCGGGGCGTTTTGCCCGAGGGAGGTTTGATCAGATCAAGCGGAATCGTCAGCCTTCCGCGTTGGCATCGGTATCCCCGGCAGGCGCTTTGTGAAACATAATCAGCAATACAATCATGAGCAATGCGGGACAGAGCAAAATCGCATGGCTTCCCATGCGCAGGATCATGCGGCTTTCCACAACCGCACCGATCACAAAGGACGCAATAATACCGAAATACAGGAATGCCTTTTTCAAATACGACGGTTCGCGGGTCGCCACGTACTGATCCAGGTTATATGTACCGCTTCTCAGATTTCCGATGCACATGGTCGTGGCAATGCTGTTTCCGCGAATTTTCCGAAAGCTTTCCAACTGTATTCCACAGGAAAAGGAAATAATCGCATTGGCCAGCGAATTGTTTGTTTCCGGAATGAACGCGACCATACCCAGCATGATGACTTCAACCAAAACCGAGATTTGCCGCCAATGAATTCGGATATTTTTGATTCTTTGGTTGATGAT
>JAQXSY010000073.1 GCA_029219205.1 Bacillota bacterium
TATGCAGGAGCTTGACGCGGCAGTTCTCCGAGAATTTATTGACCGCATCGAAGTGTCCCACGCAGACAAGAAATCCAAGACAAGGGAGATCACCATTGTCTATAACTTCATCGGTGCATTTGATTTCACACGGGCTATTGAAGAAGCCAACAATACAACTCAAAAACAGCAAAAGACGGCATAGCCGTCAAGCTAAACCGTCTTTTGCTTCAATGTTTTCTTAAGTCACCGCCCCAGTCCGGTGGTTATGTTTATTTGATTTTTTTCGTTAAACGACTTTTTGACTCTGCATATACAAGAATTTCATAAAAAATCTATATTGTCAGGACATATGTATACATAACCGTATTCTTATGCCCCTGCATTACGCGGTTGCCGCGTTCAAATCTCATCGTTAGTACGGGCGTCATCTTTTTGATTATTTGTCCGAGCCGTCCGCAATTCCCGCAAGAATGTCGCTGTTAAAGTCAAGCATTGTTGACAGTATATAGCTCGATACATACATTCCCTTTGTCGTGAATGAGTAAACTCCGTTGCTTTTTGTCATAAAGCCGTTTTCCGTATACTGGCTTAAATATTTTCCGAATATTCTTTCAAAGCTGAGCCCGAATTTTTCGGCAAAATCATCCGTATCGATTCCGTCGCACAAACGGAGCCGCAGCATAACGTATTCGCCAACCCTCTCCGACGGTTTAATCTCGTAATTTTCGTCGGTTATATCCACTCCGTTTTCCGGATGCTCAAGCGCATCGATATACGCGGCAATATCGCGTCTGAACGAAAAACGCCGTCCGTTGTAATAGGAATGAGCGCCCGCTCCGAAGCCGAGATATTCGTTGCAATTCCAGTATTTAAGATTATGCGCACACCGAAAACCGTGCTTTGCAAAATTACTTATCTCATATTGCTCGTACCCTGCTTCACGCAGACGTTCTATCGCGCTCACGTACATATCGTACTCGGTATCTTCGTCCGGAAGTTCAAGCGTGTCCGCCATTGCCGCAAACGGAGTGTTTTCTTCGATTTTAAGTCCGTAAAGCGAAACGTGCTCAGGTTCATATTCGCAAACCTTTTCTATCGTAGACATTAAGCTATGCTTCGTCTGCTCCGGAATTCCGTACATAACGTCTATGTTTATGTCCTTAAATCCGGCTTTTCTGGCAATCGCATAGCTTTTCTCAAATTCAGCCGCAGTGTGAATCCTTGAAAGCGCCCGCAGTTCGTTGTCGCATGCGCTCTGCATACCTATACTTAACCGGTTTACACCCTGACGGAGATACTGTTTAAGCTCTCCGAGCGAAACGGTTGCCGGATTTGATTCGATTGTAAATTCGGCATCGGGCGCAACCGCAAAGTTATGGTATATGCCTTCGATAAGAGCAAGCATTGTCTTTTTGGGCAGCACAGTCGGCGTGCCTCCGCCTATAAAGACAGTATCAACTACCCGGTTTTTCGCACTTTCGGAATAATCCTCCATGTGCAGCAGCAGCGCGTCTACATACCTTTCAAAATCCTCCTGAGACGTGACCGAATAGAAGTCGCAGTATGCACACTTGCTGAGGCAGAACGGAATATGAATATATATCCCCAGATTTTCAGGCATGGCGTTCTCCCCTTTCGTTTTTCAAGCAATATATTCGACCGGAATTTTTATGACAATTTTTTTTACGTGCTCCGTTCCGTTGAAGTTCATCATGGGCATATGGGCGTCCTGCGGAAACAACACCGCGGCGTATCCCGGTCTGAGCGTTTGAGTAAGCATGCTTTCGCCAACCGGCAGAGAGCAGTCCTTTGATTCGTCGTACGGTATTTTTTCTTCAAGCGAGGAGAGCGGCGCCCAGTTTAATTTTTCAACGCCGCAGACAACCGCCTGAATGTCTATGTATTTTCTGTGACATTCCCAAAGCCCTTTTTCGATATCTTTTGTATCGTACTGCGATACGACCGCAAATGCGCCGGGCAGCTTTTCAAGCTCGTACTTTCCGTCGGCTGTATCGGCAGTACAGGAATTTATAAATTCAACAGCCTCGCAAAGCCATTTAAATCCGTAGTTCTTAAGTAAATCCGTTTTATCTGCTATCATTATCAACAAATCTCCGTTAAATAATTCATTACATATATCCGTCTCGTCTCAGAGCTTCAAGACCGCCGCCGTCCTCTTTATCCTGTTCGCGTCCCGAACGCTCGGCTATACCGGCAAATTTTCCTGTTTTAAGCTCGGCAATTACCTCGTCGAGATTCTTTGCGTTCGATTCAACCGGTTTTGTGCACGGCCAGCAGCCGAGAGATCTGTACCTCGTCCCGTTTCCCTGATCAAAATACAGCGAAACAATCGGAACATTTTCACGGCGTATATATTCCCAGACGTCAGTTTCGGTCCAGTCGAGCAGCGGATGTATTCGAACATGCGTGCCCGGCGCAAAATCCGTTTTATACTGTCCCCAGAACTCCGGCGGCTGATCTCCGACGTCCCAGTCGTTGTTTTTGTCGCGCGGTGAAAAATAGCGTTCCTTTGAACGGCTTCCTTCTTCGTCCGCGCGCACGCCCACTATAACTCCGGTATACGGCTCGGTATTTTTATCAATCTCATATTCTCCGGTCTCATGATTCATACGGTACCGCGGCCATTCTCCGGACAAAGTATTTCTCAGAGCTTCGGTTTTCAGCGCCCTGCAGCACTCAATCCGGGTCGCATTTCCGTCGGGATACGTCGCCTTCTTTTCAAGCGCGTCCCTGTTTTCGCCGTATATCATGTCGAGCTTCCACTCGCGCGCGAGACGGTCACGGTATTCGATCATCTCAGGTATCTTATAGTGCGTGTCTATATGTACAAGCGGAAAAGGCACGTGACCGAAAAACGCCTTTCTCGCAAGACAAAGCAAAACCGTGCTGTCCTTTCCTATCGACCAAAGCATACATAGGTTTCTGAAATTCGCATATGCTTCGCGGAGAATGTGTATGCTCCGCGCTTCGAGCTTGTCAAGTTCCGTCATAATTAATTTGATTCTGCCTTTCAAAATTGGTTTTCAGGTAAATTTAAAATATAAAATCCGTCGCGGTTGAGCGTGTCGATCCGGTTATACCGAATTTGATTGCCGTTTCCGTCAAGGAATATCGCGCCCGCCTGCTCGCATATACATTGCATTGCCGCGGTATCCCACTCATGCGTCAGTCCGAAACGGTAATACACGTCCGCTTTGCCTTCCGCTATGCGGCATCCCTTAATCGAACTTCCGCATCGCTGTATTTGTCCTATTCGGTTTCGTCCGCGTTCGATAAGCTTAAGATATTCGACGTTTTTATTGTGCGAACGGCTTTCCATGAGAATAAGCCCTTCCGTGCGCCGGCTTGTCCTTATTCTTTGAGATGCCGAAAGCGTCTCGCCGTCAAACATACGCTTATAAGCGCCCGCTCCGCTTGCAGCTTCAAACATCTCGCCGGTCGACGGTATGTAAATAACTCCCATGATTATTCGTCCGTCGCAGCAAAACGCGATGTTCACGGTAAACTCTCCGTTGCGCGCTATGTATTCTTCCGTCCCATCAAGCGGATCAACGATAAAGCAGCATCGGGAATACAGTCTGCTTCGGTCATCGGCCGACTCCTCCGAAAGCACAGGAATATACGGAAACCGTTCTTTCAGAATACCGGATATTACACGGTCGGCGTTCATATCTGCCTCCGTCACCGGCGAAGAATCGTCCTTGTGCTCAACCCTTAAATCGGATCTGTAAACGCGCATTATCTCATTTCCGGCAAGCAGCGCAGCTTTTTCCATAACCGAAAGATATCCGCGGCCAAACAGCATATACATGATTTCGTCCGCGCATTCATGAATATCTCTCCCGGTTGTATCAATAGTTATATCGGGAGCTTCAGGCGCCTCATACGGAGCGCTCACGCCGGTAAAATCGCTGATAAGTCCCGCGTCTGCTTTCGCGTAAAGCCCTTTTACGTCGCGCCGTCTGCACTCCTCAACCGGAGTGCTTACATATACCTCGTAAAACGGACATTTTTTTGAGATTGTTTCACGCGCGGCTTTTCTTGACGACGAAAGCGGAGATATCGCCGAAACGATAGCCGTTGCGCCGCTTCCGGCAAGAATAACGGACGCCTCGGCTAGCCTACGGAGATTTTCGGCTCTGTCGTTTTCGGAAAATCCAAGTCCGGCGCAAAGCCCGGTTCGCGTACTGTCTCCGTCAAGCAGGTACGCAGGACAGCCGGCATTGATAATTCGGCGTTCAACCTCTCTCGCAAGAGTGGTTTTGCCCGAACCCGAGAGACCCGTAAACCACAGAACCGACGGCTCAAGTCCGCACACCTTCATTCTTTCGGTAAAAGTTACCGCCGGAACATGGGGAAAAATATTTTCGTTCATAAAATATAATTTATACTATCCTTGATAAAATTTAAACGGAAAGCGGAAAGAAACATGAATAAAATTTGCAAAACAGAACCGGAAAAAACAAGCAGACGGAGCGGCGGAACTGATGCCGCAAGCATAGCGGTATTCGCGGCAGCTGCGGCGCTTGTTTTCACGGCTGTCAAAATAATTACTTACAGCCCGGACAGACCGGATCTGAATGACGCGGCCGTTCTTGCGTTTGAAGAACGTATTGAAGAAACAGAAAAATATACATAAACCCTGTCCGACAATCACGTATCAGTTTATTATACAACAAAAGAAGCGTGGTGACAATACCCTTGCCGGAAATTTTCCTCGGACGGGTCAAAATATCGCTGTTAACCGTCGCCGCGCTGGCGGCGCTGATAGCGTTTGACACGTCTGTTTATACTCTTCTGACGCTGACGGCCGCAGCACTTCACGAGGCCGGACACATTTTCGCGGCGTTTTTTCTGCATGCCGGAATCGAACAGATAACCGTTTATCCGTTCGGCGCAGATATTCGTCTTGACAGCCGCATACGTTCGCACAGGACCGATTTTATTATATCCGGCGCAGGCGCCGTTGCAAACCTTGCCGTCGGACTCCCGCTCGTCCTTGCCAAAGCCGGAGGAATCTGCGGTATGTATTTCGGAGTCTGCAATCTGTCGCTCGCCGCCATGAATCTGCTTCCTGAATCGCATCTAGACGGTGGAGGAATGCTCCGAGCGGTGCTTTTCTCCGTATGCGGCGAAGAAAGAGCCGCGCGCATCTGCCGTTTTGTTTCGTTTGCATCGCTGATAATTTTGTGGCTTGCCGGAAGCTATATTTTGTTTTATTCCGCCTCAAATCCGTCGCTTTTTCTGATATGCATATACCTGTTTGCATCCGAATTTATTCCGCGGAGGATTATGAAGGATTTCAGAGGATAACGGAGAATGGCGGAGTATTTTGCAATCTAAATCATAATAAGCACCGATATTTCCGAATAAATAGATTTTTTCACGAATTATTCAGAATTTTCATAAAACTATTGCAATTCATATCAATATTTGATACAATATTGTCGCCGGTGTTTTATCATGTCGTTTCGGAGATTCACATGATTTTTTCCCGGCTATTTTCAATGTGTTATAAGAGGTAGCGGAATTGCAGTTAAGCGACAAAGTAATTGAGTTAAAAAACATAACAAAATCATTTGACGACGAGCCCGTGCTTCGCAGTATCAATCTTGAAATCCACGACAAGGAGTTCGTCACGCTTTTGGGACCGTCCGGATGCGGCAAAACCACAACGCTCAGAATTATCGGCGGATTTGTTTCGCCGGACAGCGGGGACGTCCTTTTTGACGGCAAAAAAATCAACGATGTTCCGCCGTATAAACGGAATGTCAATACCGTTTTTCAGAAATATGCACTTTTCCCTCATCTCAACGTATATGAAAATATCGCTTTCGGTCCCCGAAACAGAAAAATGCCCGAAAGCGAAATTTCAAAGCGAGTCAAGGAAATGCTTGAGCTCGTCAATCTTAAGGGATTTGAGAAGCGCGGAGTTTATAACCTGTCCGGCGGACAGCAGCAGCGAGTCGCCATTGCGCGTGCGCTGATAAACAATCCGCGCGTTCTTTTGCTTGACGAGCCGCTCGGAGCTCTTGATCTAAAGCTCCGTAAGGACATGCAGGCGGAGCTTAAAAACATTCAGCAGCGCATGGAAATAACCTTTATCTACGTTACTCACGATCAGGAAGAAGCGCTCTCAATGTCAGACAGCGTCGTTGTTATGAACGAGGGTATAATACAGCAAATCGGCACTCCGCAGGATATTTACAACGAACCGGTGAACGCGTTCGTCGCCGATTTTATCGGTGAAAGCAACATCCTTGACGGAGTCATGCTCGACGATTATGTGGTTTTTTTCTCTGGCAGAAAATTCAGGTGTCTCGATTCCGGATTCGGTAAAAACGAGCAGATAGATGTCGTCGTTCGCCCGGAAGACGTCGACGTCGTTCCGGTTGAGGAAGGAATGCTTACCGGTGTTGTAACGTCCGTAACCTTTAAAGGGCTTCATTATGAAATAATTATTGATATCGGCGGCTTCAAATGGATGATTCAGACAACGGATTATTCGGGAGTCGGCGAACGCGTTGGACTCAAAATCGATCCGGACGCGATTCATATAATGAAAAAATCCAAATACTCCGGAACATACGGAGATTACAGCTCTTTCTCGGAAGAGCTGGACAAGCTCTCGGAGCTTGAGCCGGAGGATGAGGAAAGCGAAGCCTCGGACGAGGAGGAGGATCTGTAATGACAAAAAAGCAGGCCTTTCTCCGAAAGCTTGTAACTGCACCGTATCTGGTCTGGGCAGCGCTGTTCATCGTAGTTCCGCTTGCCATGGTTGCTTATTATGCTTTCACCGACTCGAAAGGCAACTTCACCCTGGCAAATATCAAGCGTCTCGGAGATTATACAGACATATTTCTCCGTTCAATCTGGTATGCACTCATCGCAACGGTCATCTGCCTTGTGATCGCATACCCGCTCGCATATATAATTTCTCAGTCAAAGGCGTCGCGCCAGCGAATAATGATAATGCTGACCATGCTTCCGATGTGGATGAATTTCCTTCTCAGAACTTATTCATGGATGGCAATATTGGAAGACACGGGAATTATAAATTCGATTCTGACCTCGATCGGCCTTCCCGCCATACACATGATAAACACGCCCTTTGCAGTTATTCTCGGAATGGTCTACAATTTTCTTCCGTATATGGTTCTTCCCATATATTCGGTTATGTGCAAGCTTGACAAGAGCACAATCGAAGCCGCGGAAGATCTCGGATGCAACAATCCGGGCGTATTTTCGAGAATTATACTTCCTCTCAGTATGCCAGGGGTGATCTCGGGCATAACAATGGTATTCGTACCGTCGGTCAGCACTTTCTATATTTCTCAAAAGCTCGGCGGAAGCAAGTACGACCTTATCGGAGACACAATCGAGCGCCAGTTCCAGACTTCGTATAATTACAACCTCGGCGCGGCAATCTCGCTCGTGCTAATGATTCTCATACTTGCCTGCCTTGCGGTCATGAATAAATTTTCGGACGATGACGGAGGTGTTATTATATGAAAACCGCGTCAAAAATATACACGGCGCTGATTTTTGTGTTTTTGTACGCCCCGATTTTCGTCTTGATTCTTTTTTCATTCAACAGCTCAAACAGCACCGGCTCATTTGCAGGTTTTTCCCTTAAGTGGTACGGAGAGCTTATGCGTGATACGGGTACGCGCGACGCGCTTATAAACACGCTTATTCTCGCGTCCGCTTCGTCTGTTGCCGCAACAATAATCGGAACGGCGGCGGCAGTCGGCATCGATAAAATGAAAAAGGGATTTTTCAAATCTTCCGTAATGACGGTTACAAATATTCCGATGATGAATCCGGATATTGTCACCGGAATTTCGATGATGTTGCTTTTCGTGTTCGTTTCAAAGCTTGTCGGCGCCAAAGGCATACTCGGATTCGGAACAATGCTGATCGCTCATATAACCTTCAACCTGCCTTACGTCATTTTGTCGGTGCTTCCAAAGCTGCGTCAGATCGATCCGCACCTTGCCGAAGCGGCTCAGGACCTCGGATGTACTCCGACCGGCGCCTTTTTCCGAACAGTTCTTCCGACGATCATGCCCGGCGTTTCAACCGGATTCATCATGTCGTTTACGCTTTCTCTCGATGATTTTGTCATCAGTTACTTCACAAGCGGTCCGGAGTTCCAGACGCTTCCGATACGGATTTTCTCGATGACCAAAAAACGCGTCACACCGGATATGTTCGCTTTGTCAACAATAATATTTGTGGTCATTCTCGCTCTGCTTGTGCTTATAAATGTATCTCAGGCACAAAGCGAAAAGCGCAGAAACCGGATATACAAACAAAAATAAAATAAATAATAAAATCTGAAAGGTACGTAACGGAATTGAAAAAATTTTTATCGTTTATTTTCGGCGCAGTTGTCTTTTTTACAGCTTCATTTTCTGCAGCGGCGGCAGTATCCGCTGACGAAAAAAAATCAGGCGGCTATATCAATGTTTTCAACTGGGGCGAGTATATTTCAGACGGCTCAGAAGGCTCGCTCGATGTAAACAAAGCCTTTGAAGAAGCGACCGGCATTCACGTAAACTATACAAATTTCACCTCAAACGAGGATATGTACGCAAAGCTCAAAATCGGCGGCGCGAGCTACGACATAATAATCCCTTCAGATTATATGATTGCGCGTCTCATAGACGAGGGAATGGTACAGAAAATCGACTTAACCAAAATACCCAACTACAAATACATTGCGGATGAATATAAGGATCTGTATTTCGATCCGAAAAACGAATACTCTGTACCGTACAACGTAGGACTGGTCGGACTCATTTACAACACAAAGATGGTAGACGAGGCTCCGACAAGCTGGTCTGTGCTCTGGGACGAGAGATATTCAGGAAAAATACTGATGTTTGACAATCCACGCGACACTTTCGGAATCGCTCAGTTCCTGCTCGGAATCGACATTAACACGTCCGATAAGGGAGAGTGGGATAAAGCGTTTGAAAAGCTGAAGGAGCAAAAACCGCTCGTTCAGTCGTATGTAATGGACGAGGTATTCAACAAAATGGAAGGCGGAGAAGCGGCGCTTGCTCCGTACTATGCCGGCGATTATCTTACTATGAAGGAAAACAATCCCGACCTCGCGTTTGTTTATCCTTCTGAAGGCACGAATATTTTCGTTGACTCAATCTGCATTCCTGCAAGCGCGCAGAATGTCGACGGAGCTCTTGAATATATAAACTTCCTGCTCAGTCCTGAGATTGCATTGGCAAATGCTGAATATATATACTACGCGTCTCCCAATACGTCTGTAATTGAAAATCCCGAATACTCGCTGAACGGAAATGAGATCATTTATCCTTCCGAAGAAATCAAGAGCAATTCCGAATACTTCCACAATCTTCCTCAGGAAACGCTCAGCTATATGTCGGATCTGTGGGACGGACTGAAGATCGGAGGTCTTAACAGCGCATACCTCTATATTGCGCTGACCGCAGTTGTTGTAATCGTCGCAGTCACGCTTGTAACGAGATCCGTAATTCGCCGCAGAAAAGCAAAATATATGTAAAACGGAGTTTTCGGCCGCGATTTTTGTCAGTTCAATGCCGATTATATCATTAAATTTCAGAAAGGAACGGTTACCGATTATATGAAAAGAAATTTCGGACTGATTATTCTTGGGTTGATCATTGTCGCCGTCGGAGTAGGTTACATGGGCAACGCGCTCAACTGGTGGTCTGGATTTACGGCGTTCTTTCCGGGTTGGTGGACATTGTTTATAATAGTTCCGGCTGTAATTATGATCGCAAACGATGGCATGAGCACATTCAAGGCGATTCTCCTCGCGGTCGGAGTCATTCTCCTTTTCGGAAATATTTATCCGATTGTCCGCCGTCTTTCGATTCCCTGCACGATAATCGTTATAGGACTGATTATAATATTCAGTTCGAAAACCTTTAAATTCCGTCGAGTCATTCGTGCCGACAGCGGAAAAAGCTTTTACATTCCGGTATACAGCGGAGTGCTTTCCAACAGAAAAATCGACTTCAAGGACAAAGAGTTCAACGGAGCCGATATATCGACCGTTTTCGGTTCAATAACGCTTGACCTGACCAATGCAAAATTTACCGACGACGTGATTATCGACGCTTCCGCCGGCTTCGGAAGCATTGAAATCATATTTCCCGACAGCGTCAGGATCAGCGCAAAACCAAGCGCCGTTTTCGGAAAACTGCTGAATAACGCGACCTACAACGATAACGTGGTCAACATCATGCCGACGGTTCATATCAACGCGTCCTGCGTATTCAACAACATTACGCTTTCGCAGCGGACAACTCTCGACGCACATCAGAACTGATTAAATAATACCAAATAAACAAAAACCGCGCAGGACGGAATGAAGCCTGCGCGGTTTTTTTGCCTGAACTATACAATAATTCTTTTTTACTTATGCGGTTTGATAATATAAGCGCATCTAGTATCAAGTAGACGCTGAAACTTTCCGTCAACAATCGGAAAATCGGATTCTTCAAGAACAGGCGCTTTGCGTCCGAGACGGTCAACATAGTATAGATCGACAGATTTAACGTCTTCCCAGCCTGCGGGTATTTCGATCGACATATAAGTGTCGCGGAAGCTGTACATTAATATTTCCGGATCTTCTTTCCACAGCATCGGAACAAACAGCGTCGTGCCAAAGCGAATCCGAGTCTTATCATAGTATATGACCGGCTCGCCTTCTTCAAGATAAGCGCGCACGTCTTTGCTGTAAAGCGCAGTCTGGCCGTCAAATGAACGAAGCATAAAATTGTTTAAAAATTGCCACGGAAGTGTGTACAGGCAGAACTCATCCTGAATACCGAGCAGCGGATCAAAACCGCGGCGCAGATTTTCACGCACCGCATTTTCAATCTGTATCGTATCTCCGAACCGAGCGTCAAAGTCAACGCGGTGCACACGTCCTCCGCAATACAGACACGGAGGCATCGTTGAAGGGTGATACGGCGTATCAAACCACGTCATCGGCTGAAGTCCGGTCAAAGGCTGTTCGCGTCCGTGGAAGCTGCCCTCAGAGGTCGTGTCAAGACCGCGTTCACGAAAGTATTCGTACATTTTGCAGATTGTGCATTCGTCGTCTTTTTTCGATATTCCAAACGCGTCGCATCCGATCGCGCGCCAGTTGTCCACATGAATCGTATGAGTGTCAGCCAGCTCAGGAATCATCTCAAGCAGCTCGTCAACGCGTTTTTTAAAGAACCCCGAATCCCAAAGCCTCTTCTGGACTACATTCGCAATATTTATATTGTATTTGTCCCTGATTTCAATGAAACCTCCGCCCGCGGTCAGGATATTTCCGGATTCATCCTCCTGAAAAATATGATTTTTCGCATATTCATTCCAAAGCGGACTGTCATCCCATGCGTCAACTAAATTTATATGCAGGCTTACGTCGGTATTGTATTTTTTCCCTTCGCGGATAAGCCAGCGCAGACTGCTGAGAGCGTCCGGATCTTCTTTTCGTTTGAGCCTAGGATTAACCTCGTTAAACGCCGGATACAAATGATCGTGGCCTCCGCGCTGCCAGCCCACAAGATACACGATTTTCGGAATTCCGCAGGTTACCTCGTCAATACGCCGGATCAGCTCTGCCGTTTCTTCAAAATCAAAAAATACCGATTCATCGCGAGCTTCCGACTCAGGCTTCCGAAGAGAGCCGTATTCTTCCATTGCAAGAAACAGCTTATAAGTAAGAGTCTTATGGTATTCGTGATAAAAAGGACGAACAACAATTTTCAGCTTATCAGTGAGACTTCGTCCGCAGCAGGTGTAAACGGCGCTTATTTCAACGTATCCGCCGTTAAGCGGAATAACCGTTCCGTCGTCTTCAAGCTCAACGACCTTGTTGTCTCCGCAGGTATAAATCGTTGCGGCAGAAAGCGAAACCCTTTCGATCGGTATCTCATGTTCGCCCTGAGAGTCTATCCCATATGCAGTAAGCTTGGCTTTGCACCCTGGCTCGAGCAGAGGATTAAGTGTTTCCTTATCTGTTTTGAGTACAAGTCTTCCGTAATTAGTATTCAATTCCAAACATCCTTTCGCTGATTTTTTATTATAATCTAACATAATTTCAGCATCGTGTCAATAGAATTTGTAACAATGACCGGATATACGTGAAAAATCCCGGATTTGCAATTTTTGACTTTTTCAACACTTGACACGACCGAAAATTGGGTTTATAATATATAATATGAAAAAATTTTTCATGGCTTTTGATGCATTAATTTCATTAGCCGGAAAGGATATTTATTATGAAACTTCCCGTTATGTTACAGGTATATTCCGTTGGCGGTAAGGCTCAGCAGGATTTTGCAGGAACAATGAAAAAAATCCGCGAAATCGGCTACGAATACGTTGAACTTGCAGGGCTTTACGGTCACAGCGTTGAAGAAGTCAAGAAGGCTCTTGACGACGCAGGACTGAAAGCGATATCCGCTCATGTCGGCCTTGACGAGATATACGTAGATATCATTACCGTCCTCGACAATTACCGCGAAATCGGATGCAAATACGTTGCTGTTCCTTACCTCTGCGAAGGAAGCCGTCCCGGCGACCCCGCCTTTGACAGAGTTATGAAAAAAATGATGCTCATCGGCAGCGCATGTGCTGACCGCGGAATGACGCTTCTCTATCACAACCACGACTTTGAGTTTGTAACCATGCCTGACGGCAGCTTCGGACTCGACTATCTTTACTCTCACGTTCCGGCAGACAGACTTCAGACCGAGCTTGACGTATGCTGGGTACGCGTTGCCGGACAGGATCCCGCGGCATATGTAAGAAAATACGCAGGACGCGCTCCCGTTGTCCACCTCAAGGACTATGTCGGAAGCAAGAGCGAGGGTATGTACAACCTCATCGGTCAGGAAGAGACCGCAAAGGAAACAACCGCATTCGAATTCCGTCCGCTCGGCGAAGGCGTTCAGGACATTCCCTCGATTGTAAAAGCAGCCGAAGAATCGGGCACAGAATTCGTCGTTGTTGAGCAGGACAATTCTTACGACACCGATCCTCTTGTAACTGCTGAGCGCAGCTTTAAGTACCTCATGTCTATCTGAAAATTAAAAAATGTTTAAAACGAGGCAGACCTAAAATCGGTCTGCCTCGTTTTTTTCTCAGTCTATTTTTTTTGCCAAAAGATTTATTTTATATGCAAAAACTATATGCAAAAATCCCTCGGCGTCTGATATTCAAACGCCGAGAGAAAGGTTATTCAGTCCTGATTTGCATACGGGAAATACTTCTTAAACATCTTTTTCATCTGAGGAGATACTTCCTTTAGAACGTCAAGTGCATTGTCCGCAGTTCCGCATAAATAAGCGCGCATCCAATAGCTCTCGTTTTCGCAGAGACGGTCATGGAGCGGATACCAGTTGTCCATAAGGAATCTTGCGTATTTCTGATATCTGAACTCTCCGACAAGTCTGTACTGCGGAGAAATTGTATCGACGGCGACGCTGTATTTGTCTTTGATGGATTTAATCAGCTCGCTTCTTTCGTTGCTGTGCGCAAACACGATTGTTGAACAGATAAGAGCGTTTCCGTTGTGCTCGGTCGAGCCGTGACTGTCGGTCGAACCGACTATCGGATGAACTCTGCCCTGCTTCCATTCCTCATAGTACATTGCGGTCTGGTAGCCGTTCTGCTCGTAATAGTTTTCTCCGCCAAGCACTTCGAAAGCGTCAAACGGATGCTT
>JAQXSY010000074.1 GCA_029219205.1 Bacillota bacterium
AAATTCCGGTTTCCCGAAACAAATTGGAAAAAGGTCAATAGGGTGATCGCCGCACATTTTGAGCGAAAAACTGTTCAAAATGCGGGAAATCAATCCAATTGACCTTTCTTATTTTGGGGTTGGTTGAAATACGTAACATAACAATCTACTTTCAATATTTAGAAAGATTTTGAAAGCAGGAAAATATGCTTTGCAAGACGGCTTATAACTTAAGCAAGACAATCGATAACGCGCCTAATACAAGACCTAACAGTTGGTTTTTCTTTAAGCGTTCCTTAAAAGCATATTTGCCGATAATCCAGACGGCGATTACGTTTGCAACCGAAACAATAGGGAACAAAACGGCGGCTTTTTCTGTTGCCGAAAGATTAAGCACGATATAATTTGCCGCCCCGTTCATTGCGCCCGCAACAATACCCTCCGCTCCAAAGTGAAATTTTGTTCGGTTTCTATCCGCCGCATGCGTTGCCGTAAGAATGAGAAGTACAGCGGCTAAAGCTGAAATCATAAACTCGGTTCGGTACTGTGCGGGAAAATATATCTGATGATATTTCTGAACAATAGAGCAAATTCCGTTTGCAAGCAGAGTCAAAAGCGCATAAACCGACCATTTTACAGACACTCCGCTCTCCTTTTTGAAATTCAGCAAAACAATCGCAGCCGACAGCATTACCATACCGATGATACCGTAAACCGACAGTTTTTCGCCCCAAACTGAAATTCCGAAAATTAACGGAATTACAAGCGAAAAGGATGCGATTATACTTGTCAGCGCCATAGGGCCCATTCCCAGAGCCTTAAATCCCGTGTGCATGGAAATACACAAAAAAACACCGTACAAAAATCCCGCAAGGAGTGACGGAGCGTGGAATGATAATCCGAAAATAATACCGAAAACGGAAAAAATTATCAACCCCGACAACGCTTTGTTTATATTAAATACAGCGGAGCTTCCGCCTTTTGAGGCGCAGCGCTTTCCCAAAGCCGACTGCCCTGACGCGCATACAACATTGAGAACATACAAAAGCAAATTCATACAAGTATTTTAAACGCCTATTTGTTTTTTTGACCATCCGCAGTTTTCATAGCTGTTGCCCTCGAAGCTGACTCTGCGCAGCAGTGTTGCAGTTTTCTCGAAAGAATGGCTGCTCTTACCCCAAACAAAATCTTTTGCGCCGCATTTCTGCGCACAGTCGTAAATGCTTTCCATTCTGTCTTTTAAAGTATGCCAGGTTGTAAGCATAATGCCGAACATTCCGTTTTGTGAGACCGTGTTTATATGTGCGGTATAATTTTTTTCTTCAAACCACGGAGCGCCGATGCAGTCGTGACCGCAGTTTTTAAGAGAATCAAGCGACGGTATCGGCGAATTATAGCAGCTATACTGCCAGTCAACAAATACCGTTGATCTTGCGGTAGCGCCGCGCAAAGCGGCTGCTTCTTCTTTTATGCCGGTTGCACAGCAGTTTTCAAACATTCCTTCTTCAAGCAGCATATCCATCCACATCATAGGACGTCTGCCCTCATTTTCAACCTCATATGTAAGATTTTTGAGATATTCCGGCAGATGGCTGCGAAGTTCGCTGTTCCGTGTTATATAATATGCCTCATCACAGCCTATGTGCATGTATTCGCACTTGCCAAAAAGCTCATACAGCTCTTTTCTTACCTGCTTTAAAAGCTCTGCCGTTTTGGCAGACTGTATGTTCCATGCCCAGCCGTCGGGTGTAAAAAGATACTGCAAAGCGGGGTTCTGGTCGAGAACAACATGCTTGCCGTAGCACAAACGTGAGCCGGAGGCGTGACCTAACTGATTATACATCGGGATTGGCTCAATGCCAAGCTCGCGGCACTCTGTGATAAGCTCTTTTACCTCGCCTTTGGTAAATGCGTGAGGCCACGAAAGCTCTCTTAAACAGTCGTACTTTAACATACCCCAAAATTCCATTACAATATGCGTGTATTGACACAAAGCGGAAAGCCGTATCAGCTTTTTAATAAAATACAGGTCGTTTTCCGGAAAGATGCAAATGTGTATCATCCGGTTTTTAATTATATATCGGCCGGTTTCTTCCGTATGACGTATTTTTACGCGTCCGTCCTCATACTCGGCCTTCATGAGCAGGGCGAAAAAGCCTCTCATAAGTCCGCCGTAATTTTCTCCGATAATACATATTCCTTTTTCGTCGACCTTAAGGGCAAATTCACTGCCGCGCGGCAGCATGGGCGTTTCGGTTTCGCCTATACGAAAAATAATTTCATCTGTCGTGTTTAAGTCAATTTCTCCGTTGCAAAAACAAAAGCTGTTCCAAAGCCTTTTTACCGTCCGGTTATTCATTCGGCTGAAAACGGACGCATTTTCGTTTCTTTTCAAAATAAAATAATTGTTCACTTTTCATCACCTCAACCATACTATACTTCGATTGTATTATAGCTTATGATTTTTTGTTTTTCAACTCATAAAATAACACAAAAGGTGGATTTTTCATCGCTTGAAATACAAAAAAAGATATGCTATAATAACGCAGGGTGATTAAGATGTTTTTCAACGGAGAAAATCCGATAACGAGCATTGTGGGCGTTGAGCATATGCTTTGGGACGGTGGAAGCTTTGACATAAATCCGCGGACCTATTCGGCGCTGGCGTTCAGAATTAAAGGCGA
>JAQXSY010000075.1 GCA_029219205.1 Bacillota bacterium
CAATTCGCTGATTACCTTTCATAATTCGTCCCTAAAAAGAAAATTTTTTGTAAACTTCGACAAAAAGCGCAACAACTTGTTGTTTTTACATCTTTTAAAGCACATATGAATATTGAATACGCAACAGATGTTGTGTTATAATTATATCATTATCGAGAAGATTTGTCAATAAAAGATTGTGCGGAGAAAAATTGAGAATTGCGAGGATTATAAAGTGAAAAATCTTAAAATTATACTGATCAACCCCTTTACAACCACAACGGTTCTCTGGATGTTTACCGGAATCGTTCTGATTGTTGAATCAATTATCGATATTATTTCTTTAATTGTGAATGCCGGCGGCAAAGCAAAAGAATAAAGCTTCTTTACATAAAAGAATGCGGAACGGTTTTCCGGTTCTCCTCGGATTTTTTCCGTTCGTTTGAACAAAGAACATATTGTGAGGGAAATAATCATGGATTTTTCATCAGAAAAATTAAAGAAAATTGCAAAATGGGTAATCGGTGTAGCGGCAGTTTGTACTGTTATTTTTCTTGGAATACAAAACATAAGCGCCGTAGCAAAAGGATTTTCTTGGTTCATAGACTTGATAATGCCGATCTTGGTCGGCGCTGTCATTGCGGTAATACTAAATGTACCAATGCGTTTTCTTGAATCGCATATCTGGACAAAAACGAAGAAAAAAATTCTGAAAAAAATGCGCAGACCGGTCTGTTTCCTTTTGGCATTAATAATTATTATCGGAATTTTGACCGGAATTATTTATCTTGTAATTCCGGAGCTGATTAAGGCGCTTACAGTTGTTTTTCAGGGTGCGAACGGATTTATAAACAAATTAAATTCAATGAGCGCAGCCGAAATTGAGGAGCTGCCGTTTGGAAATATACTTTTGAGAATTGATTGGAAAGAAATTCTTACCAATATACAAAATTGGCTCAAGAACGAAGGCGGAATGATTATCAACACCGCTTTTGGAACGGTATCATCTTTGGTAGGCGGAATTTTTGATTTCTTTATGTCAGTTGTTTTCGCAATCTATATTCTTTTCGGCAAGGATAAAATTAAGCAGCAGGCATGCCGGTTGGTGCGCGTCTGGATGCCGAAAAAAAGCGGTGAATGGCTGATCCACGCCGCAACTGTTGCAAATATAAATTTCCGGAACTTTATATCGGGACAATCTTTGGAGGCTGTTATTCTCGGGCTGCTTTGTTTCATCGGAATGCTGATACTGCAAATGCCTTATGCACCGATGGTCAGTGCGTTAGTCGGTGTGACTGCGCTCATTCCGGTTGTCGGCGCTTTTATCGGCGTTATTATCGGCGCGTTTATGATTTTGACCGTCGATCCTATGAAAGCGCTTATTTTTGTCGTGTTCTTCATAATCCTTCAGCAGTTTGAAGGCAATGTCATCTATCCGAGAGTTATGGGCAGCAGAGTAAATCTGCCGGGAATGTGGATATTAGCCGCAGTTACAATTGGCGGCGGTATCGGCGGGCCAGTCGGAATGCTGCTCGGCGTCCCCATTGCTTCCACTGCGTATATTTTATTCAACGAATCAACCGACAAACGTGAAAAACAAATTGATGAAACACTTTAGTTTTCTATAAAAAGGAGCAAAAATATGTATTGGCAGGATTATATATGGTTTATTTTTGCGATGCTTTTGTGTATGGTTTTTTCCGCATTCGCAAGCGCAAGGGTACATTCTTCATTTGCAAAGTACAATAAGGTCAGATGCCGTTCCGGACTGACAGGACGCGACGCTGTTACACGCTTGATGCGTGCAAACGGTGTAAACGACATTTCCGTCGGATGCGTAAACGGAGAGTTGACCGATCATTACCACCCGAGCAAAAAAATCGTGAACCTTTCCGAAAGCACATACAATAACGATTCGGTTGCGGCAGTTGCGGTTGCCGCTCACGAAATCGGACATGTTATGCAAAACCAAAACGGATATTTGCCGTATCGGCTTCGCACAGCGCTTGTTCCTGTTGTAAATATCGGTTCGCGTCTTGCAATGCCGCTTGTACTTGTCGGTTTATTGATAGATATGTTTGTGAACTTGTCAAATTCCGAAACCGGCTTTTATATTGCAATGATCGGCGTTATTTTGTACGGAGGCTCCCTGCTGTTTGCATTGGTAACCCTCCCAGTCGAGCTGAACGCAAGCAACAGAGCAAGAAAAATGCTGCTTGCCGAAGGAATATTGACCGAAGCGGAGATTCCTGCCGCAAAAGAGGTTTTGTCAGCCGCCGCGCTCACATATCTCGCTTCTATTTTGACCTCACTCGTATATTTCCTTCGTTTTTTGGTTTATGTCCTTACAATGTTCGGCAGACGTAATAACAGAAGGTAAATAAATATTCTGGAAAGAGCTTTCAAAGGCACCGAGAACCATGGCAATATATGCAAAAATGCCTGATTTGTCATGTCAGAATTTTGTGCAATAAAAAATTAAAAATTTTAATTCACCTATTGACAAGGTAGGTAAATGATGCTATACTAATACCAACCTATATGGTGGGTAATTCAAAAAAGGAGAACATGTCATGAAAAAGTTCGCTTCCGACATTATTATGTTGATATGGATGTGCATGCAGACTTGGTGTATGCGCATGTTTTCTTGCGTCCAAGCATCCGATATGTTCTCCATCTCAGAAGTAAACTCCTATACCGCTTAAAATATGCGGAATAAAAAATGTTTACAATCGGGAGACTATTTCGGAGTCTCCCGATTTATTTTTGTATAAGGCAGGAAAAACCCATGAGAAACTTTTTTGAAAAGCTAATCAGAGCAAATTTCCGATTCGGACGAATGTGCCGTTGTATTTAACGAAAAATAAACATCGAAAAAATACATGAAACATTCAATATCGAAAGGAAATAAAAATTATGTCTAACTATAAATTTGAAACACTTCAGCTCCATGTAGGTCAGGAAAATCCCGATCCCGCAACCGACGCACGTGCGGTACCGATATATGCAACAACTTCTTACGTTTTTAAGAATTCCGCTCACGCA
>JAQXSY010000076.1 GCA_029219205.1 Bacillota bacterium
GGCTGAGAGTAACCGGCTGTATGCCATGCGTCCGCAGGAGACATTTGCCAGACTGATGAATCAGTGCGCATATTATCCATGGGCGCCAGACTCTGCTTCCAAAATGACGGAGCTGGCGGCTCGGCTGATTAACACAGTTCCGGTATACGGTATGGAGTGCCGCAAGGATGAGAGCGCAGTACGGGAGCTGGAGACAAAACTGAGGAGGGAAGGAAATGGAGTATAACAGCACAGAACCACGACTTTCCGCTTATTTACATGCAAAAGCATGCCGTAACGGTACTCCGCTGTCCGGCAACTTTGAGCTGACGGCTCGCTGTAACTTCGACTGTAAGATGTGCTACGTTCACTTGTCGGCACAGGAACAGCGCCGCTGCGGCCGGGAGCTGGATGCCGACGAGTGGCTGGCTGTCGCCGAGGCGGCACGCAATCGCGGTATGCTGTTTGTGCTTCTGACCGGAGGAGAACCGCTTATCCGCCCAGACTTTTGCTATCTGCTGACGGAACTGAAAAAGATGGGACTGTTGGTATCGGTAAACACCAACGGGTCGCTTATCGATAAGGATTTGCTGGACTTTTTCCGTCATGAGCCGCCATTTAGGTTCAATATTTCTTTGTACGGCGGCGGAAATGAGACCTATGAGCGTCTTTGCGGATGTCCGGCGTTTGACCGTGTGGCAGGCAATATACGTGCGCTTAAGCAGCTTGGCGTGGATGTAAAGATAAACGTGTCGCTTACGCCATACAACGCGGCGGATATGGAAAAAATCTACGCTGCGGCGCATGAATTGGGAACGCCGGTGCAGCTTGCGGCATATATGTTCCCGCCCGTCCGCCGAAGCGAGGATATGGTGGGACAGAATGACCGTTTCACCTCTTGTCAAGCGGCGCAGTACGCTGTCGCGTGGGACAAGCTGCGCTTTTCGCCGGAGGAGTTCCGGCAGCGGGCTGAGGCCATGAAAAAAGGCTTGGCTCTGCCTCAGGAAGAAATCTGCGAAGGTACTCCGGGTGAAGGCGTTGCCTGCCGTGCCGGGCGCAGCGCCTTCTGGATTAACTGGCAGGGGGAAATGACACCCTGCGGTATGATGACGCATCCGAAGTTCTCGGTACCGAAGTTAGGCTTCGACGAGGCTTGGGAGCGGACAAAAGCTGCAACTGAGGCAATTCGGCTGCCTTCGGAATGCGCCGTGTGCAGCAGCAAACATGTGTGCCGTGCCTGTGCAGCCATGTGCGTGACGGAGACGGGACATTTTAACGTAAAGCCGACATATCTTTGCGAAATGACGCAGGAGACAGTCCGGCTGACTTTGAAGGAGGCGGAACAATGAAAATCCGTAAACAACTGGTCAAGCGCACAATCGCCGGGGATGTTATACTGGTGCCGGTAGGCGACGCGTCGTTGGAGCTGAAAGGCCTGCTGACTCTGAACGAGACCGGCGAACGTATGTGGGATCTGCTGCTCCAATGTGATACCGAAGAAGCACTGATTCAGCAAATGCTGGAGGAGTACGAGGTGGATGAAAAAACTCTCCGCACCGATGTGAATGAATTTCTTGCGCAGCTGCGCCGGCTGGAGATTCTGTAAAGGAATTTACCGTTTTTCCGGCAGTTATGGTTTATAAACCAGCATTGATTAAAAACGCTCAAACCGATTCGTAAGCGACGCGTCGGTCAGAGCGTTTTATAAGTTTTTACAAAACAAACTTTTTCTGAGATTCCAAAAAACGAAAAACGGAGCAACACCCGGCCGAAAAGCAAGGTTTGCTCCGTTTTTATATGTTTTTATTCGAATATTTCGTCAACCGAAACAACTTCTCCGCCGTTCTTGAGCGATGCAATCGCCGCATGAATGACTCGCGACGCCTGGTAGCCTTCTTCTCCGGAGCCGTTGATCTCGTCGGGCTTTGCACCCGATTCAATCTGCCGGACAAATTCATATATTCGAGCGCGGAAAGTGTCAATGAATCCGGTGTATCCGTCGAAGACCGGATTTGTGTAGACCTCTTTAAGGAGGTTGCCGGCGGGATAAAGCGTGGCCTCGCGCCACATATCCTCAAAAACAAACCGTCCGTCGGTTCCTGCAACCTCGCAGCGCTCCATGGGATGCCCGCGCTTTATATCGTATGAGCTGGTCAGATGTCCGACCGCGCCGCATTTGAATTGCATGTTTATGGAGGCGGTTGACCATATAGTGCGTCCGGAAGCTTTGTAAGCAAAGCATGTTACTTTGTCGATCGGTCCGCAGAAATGCTGCATTATATTTACAGAATGAGGATTCAGCGCTTTCAGGTGGTAGTATTCCGAATCAAGGGGCATGAATTTTCCAATCCACAGCGCCATGTTGCAGAAGAGAATCTCGCCGATGCGTCCGTCCTTCATCCATTTTTCCGCCTGATACGCGGCGGGAGTAAAGCGATGATTCAGGTCGATTCCATAGCAGAGCCCGAGTTTTTTGGCGGTATCAACCATTTCCCGCGCAAGACGCAGATCGTTTGAGATCGGCTTTTCGCCGAGTACGTGGCAGCCGGCTTCAAATGCCTGCATGGTCGGAAGATAATGATCGGACGAGTATTCATAGCCGCCTGTTGTTACGCTGACAATATCCGGCTTCAGCTCTTTGAGCATTTCGGGCGCGCTGAGGAAAAATGGCACGCCGAAACGCTTTCCGGCGTCCTCCGCTCTTTCTTTTATGATATCACAGACGCCGACAAGCTCCGCGTCCGGACAATCAACGTAAAGTCCGGCATGACGGTTTCCTATCGGTCCCATACCTATAACGCATACTCTTTGCATGGTTGTATTCCTTTCTTTGTTATATATATATTACTGGAATATTACTGAAAAAAAAGGTGTTCGATCAGGATCTTTAGTCCCATAATGATCAGAATTAATCCGCCGGTAATTTCTGCGCCGCGTTTGAATTTGCATCCGAGAATGCTTCCGAGACCGACTCCCAAAAATGAGATGATAAAGGTCGTACATCCAATTACGGCTATTGCCGGAACGATGTCAACGCTTCCGAGCGCAAACGTTATGCCGACGGCGAGCGCGTCGATTGACGTTGCGACCGAGAGCATGAGCAGGTTGACTATGCCCGACGAAATTTTTTCGCTCTTTTCATCTTTTTCAAAGGCTTCCTTAATCATGTTTACGCCTATAAGCGCAAGCAAAATAAAAGCAACCCAGTGGTCAAACGAGGTTATGTATTTTGCAAATGTATCGCCGATAAGATAACCTATCGCAGGCATCAGAGCCTGAAACCCCCCGAAAAAAAGGGCTGTTATAACAGCGTCGTTGAAATTCAGCGTTCCGTTTTTAAGACCGCGGCATATTGCTATTGCAAATGCGTCCATGGAAAGACCGACGCCGATTATGAATATTTCCCAAAGCTGCATTTTTCTTCTCCGACAATAATTGTTCTTCTATTATATCCGACCGTTTGGATAAAGTCAATATCACAGGTCAAAATAATCGTCCAAGCAGTTTTGTTTTTATTTTTTCTGAAAAGGCGCACAATTGAAAAAGAGTTGACAGAGCGTCGTCAATGTGTTAAAATAGGCGCAAAGTTATGTATTTTCAGGAGACGAAGCTATGATATATGAAAACAACTGGGCATCGCTTAATTCAAGACCGGTTCCCGAGTGGTTTGGTGACGCTAAATTCGGTATATTCATACATTGGGGATTATATTCCGTTCCCGCGTATGCCAGACGCGGAGAATACGCTGAATGGTACGGTTCTTTTATGGGAAATGATGATCATCCCGCAAAAGAATTTCACGAGCGAACATACGGCAAAAACTTCCGTTACGCGGATTTTGTTTCGTTATTCCGCGCGGAGCTTTTCGACGCAGACGAATGGGCTGAACTGATGCGTGACAGCGGCGCAAAATATATGAATTTTGTTTCCAAGCATCACGACGGTTTCTGTATGTACAAAACCGAGCTTGCCCCGTATTGGAATTCCAGCGACGTCGGACCTCACAGGGATTTCTGCGCCGAGCTTAAGGAAGCTTGCGGTAAGGCCGGCGTTCGCTTCGGCGTATATCATTCGGTTTATGAATGGTGGCATCCCGAATGCAACCGCAATCCGGAAAAATATGCGCTCACGCATCTGATCCCGATGCTGAAAGAGCTTGTTGAAAAGTACCAGCCGTATACGCTGTTTACCGACGGAGAGTGGAGTCATCCGAGTTCCGTATGGCATTCGACGGATTTTCTGACGTGGCTTTATAATGAATCGTCCGTACGCGACATTATTGTGCCGAACGACCGCTGGGGTAACGACACAAGAGGTATTATGGGCGGCAATTTTACAACCGAATACGGCGACGTCGGCTTTGGACGTACGATAGATAAAGATAATCCCAGACCCTTTGAAGAATGCCGCGGAATCGGAAGATCCTTCGGATTTAACCGTATGGAGCAGCCGAGCGATTATATGAGCGTAAAGGATCTGTTGGTTTTGCTTTGCTCACTTGTCAGCGCGGGCGGCAACTTACTGCTCAATATCGGTCCGGATGCTGACGGAACGATACCGGCAATCATGAAGGAGCGTCTGCTCGGAATGGGCAAATGGCTGTCTGTAAACGGTGAGGCGATTTACGGTTCGAAGCCCTACACTCGCGAGAAGACGGATAAAGTCTGGTATACGGTTCAGCCGGATGCGCTTTATGCAATAATTCCGGACTATCCGTGCGGAGTTCACGTTTTTGACAGGATTCCGTTTGAAGATGGAATGAAGGTCGAGGTACTCGGCGCAAATAAAGGCGTCCGCGCATTCTGTTCCGACGGCAAACTCGGAGTCGATATGCCTTTTGCGGCTCCGTCCGAAGTCGGCGACGGACCTCTTTATACATTCAAGATAACAAAATAACAACATGAAGGTATTTCAAACAAGCTTGCCCGTCTCCTTTGATATAGACCGGATTTTCGACTGCGGTCAGTGTTTTCGTTTTGACCGGTCGCCTGCTCCGGAGGGGCATGTACGCTATGAGGGCGTGGCTTTCGGAAGAAAAGTTACTTTCGATCAGTCGCCGGGCATGCTTACGGTATACGGCTCCGACGAAAACGATTTTGAAACTGTCTGGAAACCGTTTCTTTGCTATGACGCCGATTATAATGCGATACGTAACGACATCGCGGAGCGTTTTCGGCTTGCCGGAGACAACGGAGTTATAACCGAGGCAATGAAATGCGGAGACGGTATACGCATACTGCGCCAGGACGCATGGGAAGCGCTTTGTTCCTTTATTATTTCGCAAAACAATAATATTCCCAGAATAAAAAAGATAATCGGAACCATGTGCGAAACGTTCGGCGCACCTGCTGAGGGCGGCGGATACTCGTTTCCGTCCGCAGAGGCGCTTGCGGCTGCAGGAGAGGACCGAATATTTGCCCTGCGCACCGGCTTTAGGGCAAAATATATTTTCGATGCCTCGTGTAAAGTCGCTTCAGGAGAGCTGAATCCGTATTCGCTCTGTGAAATGAGCTTTGAGGAAGCGGAAAAGGCCCTTATGACAATAAAAGGAGTGGGTCCGAAGGTTGCTGCGTGCACTTTGCTTTTCGGCTGCGGAATGACCGGAGCGTTTCCGGTAGACGTATGGATAAAACGCGTTCTTGAAAAATATTATCCGGGCGGACTCGACATATCGCTGCTCGGCCCGTACGCCGGAATAGCTCAGCAGTATCTTTTTTATTACGAGCGCTACGCAGGCGGCGAAAAGAAAAAAACTTCATAAGATTTTAAAAAAACTTCATAAGATTTTTTAAAAATTAATACATAAATATAGAAAGGCTTTTTAAAATGTATACGTTGAACGATGTAAGAAAATTTGCCTGGCAGCTTGGATTTGAAAAGGACTGCTACAGGGCGTACTGCGAGGGCTACGAAAAGCTTGATAATCTCGGACTTTACACAACTCTGAACTGGGCTGCGAAGGGTATCTGCGACGGACGTTTTGACGGAATGGAAGCCGTTGAAAAGGTGCTTTCTCCGGTATACGAGCTGAGCGGACTCCATAAATATACGGTAGACGGACTTGCAATCACGCTTGCGTTTATGTATCTGCGTGATAAGTATAAGGAAAACGGACTTCCGGACGATCTTTTCTGGGATACCGCGAAGGATATTGTCTGGAAATCAAACGAATGCCACAAGGTTGAAAAGGTTTGGGGCTCGTCTGTCGGTTTGTGGTATCATATTTTCTTCCGCCTCACGGGATTTTGTTTCGGAAGATTCCAGTATGAAACGATACCGTTCCCGATTGAAAGACTCAGATTCGAAAACGTATATTGCGAGGGACCGCGCGGCAGCGCAGTCTTCCATGACTACGACTTTTGCGTGACAATTCACATTCCGTCTTCAGGCGTTCCGATCACAGACGAAGTTCGTATGGATTCCTATAAGAAAGCTCACGCTTTCTATGCGTCTCAGTTCTCCGGCGGAGTTGTGCCGTTTACCTGCGCTTCCTGGCTGCTTTTCCCGCAGAACCGCGAGATTCTTCCGGAAAAATCAAACGTTCTTCGTTTTATGGACGATTTTGTTATTGTTAAGCATGAGGTTGACAACCGTTTTTACGACGGCTGGAGAATTTTCGGCTGCGGACTCGGCACTCCGCTTGAAGAGTATCCGCGCGAAACGTCCATGCAGAAGGCGTACTACGAATGGCTGAAGGCCGGCAAAAAGTGCGGAAGCGGCTGCGGAATTTTCCTGTTTGACGGCGAGAAGATTTATAACAAGCCTTCGGAAATTGTTGTTAAAAAGAAATAAAATCGGAAGCGGGAGAATAGTTATGATAATAATTAAAATGGAAAACGGCAAAGAGATCAAAATCGAACTTTGCCCAAATGAAGCGCCGATTACTGTTGAAAACTTCCGCAAGCTTGTAAATGAAGGCTTTTATGACGGACTTATCTTTCACCGCGTTATAAGCGGATTTATGATTCAGGGCGGAGACCCGCTCGGAAACGGCATGGGCGGCTCTAAGGAGACGATTAAAGGAGAATTCAGAGCAAACGGCTGCGATAACAAAATATCGCACAAGCGCGGCGTAATTTCTATGGCGCGTGCTCAGAATTACAATTCCGCATCGTCACAGTTTTTCATCATGCATGCAGACGGAGAATTTCTCGACGGACAGTATGCTGCTTTCGGCCGCGTAATCGAAGGTATGGACGTTGTTGACGAGATCGCTTCAACGCCGACCGACATGCGCGACAGACCGCTGAGCGAGCAGAAAATCGCTTCGATTACAGAGGTTTCAGAATAAAACAGAAGGGTCGGGATATATTGATATCGCTTTTGGCGAGATTGTTTATCAAAGATTACGACGATACCGAAAAGCCTGCCGTACGGCAGGCTTACGGTGTTTTGTGCGGAGGCGTAGGAATCGTACTGAATTTGCTTCTTTTTGCAGGAAAGCTTTTTGCCGGAGCAATAAGCGGTTCGGTTGCGGTTATGGCGGACGCATTTAATAACCTCTCCGACGCCGGCTCGTCGGCTGTGTCGATGCTGGGTTTCAAGCTGTCTGGACAGAAACCGGATCCGGGTCATCCGTTCGGTCACGGCCGAATCGAATACGTGTCAGGATTTATCGTTTCGATTTTTATTATCGTTATGGGCTTGGAGCTTGGAAAAAGCTCGGTTTCGAAAATAATCAATCCCGATAAAGTGAGCTTCGGAGCGGTTTCGCTTTGCATACTCGTTGCGTCGATCTGCGTTAAGCTTTACATGACTTTCTATAACAGAAACGTCGGCAAAAAGATCGGATCTGCGGCAATGGGAGCGGTGGCTGCTGACAGTCTGAGCGACAGTATTGCGACTGCTACGGTGCTTATCTGCGCTGTCATCTCCTATTTTACAAATATTAATATCGACGGTTGGTGCGGAGCGGCGGTCGCTGTGTTTATAACCGTATCCGGGTGCAGAGCCGCAAAGGATACGATTGATCCGCTTCTCGGTCAGCCGGCAGACGCGGAAGTTGTTGAACGCATAAAGAAAATCGTTATGTCGCATGACGAGGTAATCGGAATCCACGATCTTGTCGTGCATAATTACGGCCCCGGCCGCATGATGATAACTCTGCACGCCGAGGTTTCGGACAAATCGGATTTCTGCCATATTCACGACACTATCGACAATATAGAAAACGATCTTTCGGAAGAGCTTGGCTGCAACGCAGTCATACACATGGATCCGATAGCGGCGGACGATGAGGAAACGGTCCGTGTGAAGGGGCAGATGGCGGAGCTTGTCAAGGCGATGGACGGCAATATAACGATACACGATTTCAGAATGGTTCGCGGAATAACGCATACAAACCTGATATTTGATATCGTTGTGCCGTTCGGCTTCAGACTCAGCGACGACGAGATAATGGAAGAAGTGTCCCGGATTGCCAAGGTTCTGGATCCGTCTTACTGCACTGTTATAAAAGTTGATAAACCTTATGAAAATAAGCGATAAATTTGCTTTGATTATTGACAAAAAGCAAACTGGGTATTATAATTAATTTATAATTAACAAAAAAGTCAGGGGAGGAGACGGAGAACATGGAACTTTGGGACGATATTTCCAAAAAAATATCAGAAGCTGCCGATTACACTGTTAAGGAGACCGAAAAACTGACGCTCATTGCAAAACTTAAGTATAAGCTGTCGAGCGTTAAAAACAAAAAGGATCTGCTTTATCAGAGCGTAGGCAAACTGAAATACGAGGAGATTGTTCTCGGCAAAGAGACTTCCGAAGAGCTTTACGACGGATTTTTTTCTCAGATAACCGAAGCATCCGACGAAATAGCCGAGCTTGAGAATACAATCGCCCGTCTCAGCAACCGAAAAATATGTGAGGCTTGTGGGTATAAGCTGACAAAAGAAATGGCGTTCTGTCCGAAATGCGGAGCGAAGCGTCCCGATGAGCAACCGCCCAAAACCGGAGAAACTCAGACGGAAGACGCTGATGAAAATGACACAAACGGGCAGTAAGCCCGAATAATATTTATTATCAAAAGGAGAACACAAATGAACGGTACGCCCGCTTATATTCCAAAACCGAGGAATCCGATACTTATTTACCTTCTCTCGTTCATTACCTGCGGTATTTATGGCTGGATCGTAATATACCAGATGTCTGACGAGATAAAGCAGCATGTTGGAGACAGCAGAATTAATCCTGCCATTGAAGTATTGCTTTGCATCCTGACCTGCAACGGATATGCAATTTACTGGTGCTACAAATACTCCAGACTTATAAACCAGATGCAGGTTGAGGCAAAAGTTTCAAACGCAACGGATATTTCGATGATTACGCTTATTTTGGCGATTGTCGGACAGTCCACGATTTCGCTGCTTCTTATGCAGACAGAGCTTAACAGAGTCTGGGACGTTCTTTACCCCAACCAGATGATGTAAAATAACGAAATAATTATAACCAAGGAGAGCCCGCGGTGTGTCCGCGCGCTCTCCGCTTTTTAGGAAAGAAAATGACAGTAATTAGCTTTGATAATATTAGCCTGTCGTTCGGAGCAAGCGAGGTGCTCGATAAAATTTCTTTCGGGCTGAACGAGGGCGACCGGCTGGGAATTGTCGGTGTAAACGGCGCCGGAAAAACTTCGCTTATGAAAATTGTTACCGGCGAATACGAGCCAACCGAGGGTGCCGTGCATATCGCAAAGGGCAAAAGCTTAGGTATGCTGACTCAGAACGCGGCGCCGGACGGTGAACTTACGATTCTTGAAGAGGCGTGCAGCGCTTTTCCGGAGCTTTTGGCTGAGGAAGAAAGACTTAAAGAGCTTCAGCTTGAAGCCGAGCGCGGAGATTCGGGTGCATCCGGACTTGCCGACGCGGTGGACAGATTTTCGCGAAAGGGTGGCTACGAATTTCGCGGACGCTGCGCCGGAGTGTTAAAAAACCTCGGCTTCGCAGAGGAGGATTTCGGAAGACGCGTTTCAACTCTCAGCGGAGGACAGAAAACTCGTTTGGCGCTTGCCTGCCTGCTGCTGCGCGATCCGGACATATTGATTCTCGACGAGCCGACAAACCATCTTGACACGGACGCACTCTTCTGGCTTGAAAACCGTTTGCTGCAGAGCCATCGGACGATTATTGTTATTTCGCACGACCGGTATTTTCTTGATTCCGTAACAAACAAGACTCTTGAGCTTGAATATGGAAAAGGAAAGCTTTACAACGGCAATTACAGCGTATTTGCTGCGAAAAAAGCCGCCGACCGTGAAATTGCGGAAAGACACTATAAAAATCAGCAGAAGGAAATTGCGCGCATCGAGGCGTATATCGAGCAGCAGAGAAGGTGGAACCGCGAGCGGAACATAATTGCGGCGGAAAGCAGAGAAAAACAGCTTGCAAAAATGGAACGCGTGGCAAAACCCGAGGCGCTCCCGGAAAATATGCGGCTGCGTTTTTCCGTGTCCGGAGAAAGCGGAGAGGATGCGCTGACTTTGCGCGGTCTGACAAAAGGATACGGCGGAAAAACTCTGTTTTCGGATGTTAAACTAATTGTAAAGAAGCGCGAAAGGCTTTTTGTGACCGGACCGAACGGCTGCGGAAAGTCCACACTGATAAAATGTATAGCGGGAAGGCTTAAACCCGATTTTGGCGAAACCGACTACGGCGCGGGCGTTAGAATCGGTTATTACGATCAGGAAAACCAGGAGCTGAACCCCGATAATACGGTGCTTGACGAGGTGTGGAATGATTACGCCGGTATGAATCTTACCGATGTGAGAAATGTGCTTGCTCAGTTTTTGTTCTGCGGCGACGACGTTATGAAGAAAGTGTCTCTGTTGTCCGGAGGCGAACGCGCCCGGCTGACGCTGGCAAAGCTTATTCTTACAAAAATGAATCTTTTGATCCTTGACGAGCCGACAAACCATCTTGATATCGGTTCGCGCGAAGTGCTTGAAGAGGCGCTGTCCGAGTTTGATGGGACGATAATTGCGGTTTCGCATGACCGTTACTTCATTAAAAAGCTGGCTACGCGAATTCTGAGTTTTCCCGGCGGCGGAGGAGAACTTACCGATTTCAAGGGGAATTATACGGATTATCTTTCATACCGCGAAAGAAGCGCGGAATCGGCAAAGGAAAGTTCGAAGCCTCAGTCGGAGGGACGCGAACGTTTTCTTGCCGAAAAACAGGCTCAGGCGGAACAGCGCAAGGAAGAAAAGCGGCGCCGTATGCTTGAGGAAAAAATCGAAAAAACCGAAACGAGAATTTCCGAAATCGACGAGGAAATGAACGGCCCCGCGGCATCCGACGCCGCCCGGCTTATCGATCTCGGAAACGAAAAGGAAAGGCTTGAAACGGAGCTTATGGAGCTGTATGAAAAAACTATGGGCTGACGTTTCCGACAAAAACAAAAATAATCTTTATATTTTGTGTAAAATTCATAACGGATTCATTAATATTTACAAAAAGAATGAGATCATTGTTGACAAATAGTCAAAAATAATGTATAATATCATAGTCAGTATTGTTGCCTGCGCTTAAAAGACGCCGCATTTCCGTCTTTTGAGAAGCCTGGCAGATATTGCCCGAATCAAATCTGGCGGTATGGTTTATGTCAAGATTTTTTTTACCGGGAGACCGTATAGGCGAAGATACGGTGACCCTGACCGGCGGAGACGCGGCGCATATTTCAAAATCTCTCAGAATGAGACCCGGCGAACGCATTACTGTATGCGATATGAAACAGAATGAGTTCGAATGCGTGATCTGCAAAGCGGATCCGGACTGCGTAACGGCGAAAATCGAATCTCGCCGCAGAAACGACGCAGAACCTCCGTACCGGGCGGTTGTTTATCAGGCTCTCCCGAAAGGAGACAAGCTTGATACGGTTATTCAGAAATCGGTTGAAATCGGCGCGGTCAGGATAGTTCCGTTTGAATGCGAACGTTGCGTTGTCAGGGAAGCAAAGGAGAAGTCGGCGCGTCTTGCCGAAAGACGGAGGAAGATTGCCGAGGAGGCCGCAAAGCAGTGCGGAAGAGGAATTATTCCGGAGGTCCTTGAAACGGTGTCGTTTGAAGAGGCGCTTATGGACGCAAGAAACGGCGACGTCGCCTTTATGTGTTACGAGGGAGATGGAACTTTGCCGCTCGGAAAGTTTGTAAGCGGAACGGGCCGTGATTACAGATTCCTTATCGGACCTGAAGGCGGATTCTCGAAAAAAGAGGCGGAAGCGGCTGCCGAAGCCGGACTCGGCTTATGTGGGCTCGGCAAACGTATTCTTCGTACGGAAACCGCCGCGTTGTTCGTGCTGTCGTGCATGGCGTACGTGCATGAGCTTGCGGAAAAAAATTAATCATTAGAGAAAAGAGTTACGGAGTGATGAATTTGAGCATCGGAGATAACAAAAACAGAAAGAAGCGAGATGAAAAGACGGAAGAACTGCTTGTCAACCGTCTCATGTTGCTTTTTGTTGCGGCGATTGTCGCTGTGGTGGCGTTGCTTGCCATTAAGAAAAACGGAATGTTTGCGATGGCGTCATTTATAATGAACGTGCTTCCGTGGGCTATTTTGATTTCGGGGCTGCTTCTTGCCGGAGCGGCTGCGCTGTTTATTTACAGAAGAGTCAAGCATATAGACGACAGTATGAAGGTGTTCAGCTCCGGCGTGCTTTTGTTTGTCGCAGCAATGCTGTTTTTGCTTTTTTCGACCTATGAGTTTGTTAACCGCACCTCGGACGGCTTTTCGGTTACGATCGCCGCTATTATAATCGTTACGGCACTGTGTTTTATTTTCAGCTTCTACTCACGCGATTTCTTCCGCTACTCTCTTTTCACGGCCGTCGGAGCGGCTCTGCTCTATTACAGCCGCGGGTCGGTGGATTTTGCGTCGGGTGCGTCCAGAGCTGTTGTGACTGTTTTGGCTGCGCTGCTTGCCGCCGCTGTGATCGTATTTATGCTGGTGCTTCGTTCGAACGGAGGAAAAATCAGCCTCGGCGGTAAGACAATCACCGTTATGGCGCGCAATCACAAATACTATCCTTTCTTTATAGGCGCCGGCTCTCTGCTTTGCGCCCTTGCGTTTTCGGCGATTTGTAGCAGCCTTTCGATATACGCGCTTTTCGCGTTTGCCGCGGTATACCTTATTATCGCAATTATTTACACTGTCCGCATGATCTGAAGCAGCGCGACGCCATTTTAATTTTAATGCAGGAAGGGTTTTTTGGTAACAAATAATGTCAAACAGAATATTTCAGGGAATAATTCATCAGATGAAGGACGCCGTTGACAGAATCGTGGGCGTAATAGACGAAAACGGCGTTATCGTATCGTGCAGCGAGCTGTCTAAGGTAGGCAACACCAGGCAGGGCGTTAGGGACGAGCTTTCATATTCGGCTGACTTCGTTGTTTCCGGCGGATATACCTACAAGCCTATCGGCAACGGTCCGAAGTCCGAATATATTGTCTTTGTTGAAGGAGAAGACAAATTCGCAGAACGTACGGCTGCGATTTTGTCGATAACTCTCAGCAATATCAAAAGCCTTTATGATGAGAAATACGATAAAAGCTCGTTTATTAAAAACATTATCCTTGACAACATCCTTCCGAGCGATATATACGTGAAGTCCAAAGAACTTCATTTTACAAGCGAGGTTACCCGCATCGTTATGCTTATAAAGTTTACGGGCAAAAACGATATTATGCCGTATCAGCTCGTACAGAATATGTTCCCGGATAAGAACAAGGACTACGTTATTTCGGTCGGGGAGAAGGATATCGTTCTTGTCAAGGAGCTTAAGCCTAACTATGACATGAAGCAGGTTGAAAAGATCGCTAAATCCATTGCGGACACTTTCGGAACCGAATTTTATTCCAAAGTATCCATCGGCATTGGAACCGCGGTCGACAATATCAAGGATCTGGCGCGTTCTTTCAAGGAGGCGCAGGTGGCTCTTGAGGTTGGAAAGGTATTCGATACGGAGAAGGATATTGTAAGCTACGAAAACCTCGGAATAGGCAGACTGATTTACCAGCTTCCGACAACTCTTTGCGAGATGTTTCTGCAGGAGGTCTTCAAGCGCGGATCGCTTGACGCTCTCGATCGCGAGACGCTGACGACCATTCAGGCGTTTTTCGAAAACAACCTGAATGTATCCGAAACATCAAGAAAGCTTTTTGTTCACCGCAACACACTTGTTTACAGGCTTGAAAAAATCCGCAAGATAACAGGGCTTGATCTTCGCGAATTTGACCATGCGATTACTTTTAAGGTTGCGCTGATGGTTAAAAAGTATTTAACCACAAAGCCCGTTAAATTATGATCTTATGATTGAATTCAAAAACGTCAAAAAAACCTATCCAAACGGAACCGTGGCGCTCGACGGAATTAACCTGAAAATCGAAGACGGCGAATTTGTTTTTATCGTCGGCGCGTCGGGTGCGGGAAAGTCTACGCTTACAAAGCTCCTGCTGCGTGAGGAGCGCGTAACCTCCGGCAAGCTGAACGTAGATGAATTCGATCTGACGAAGATGCCGGAATACAAGGTGCCGTATTACAGACGCCAGCTTGGAGTTGTGTTCCAGGATTTCCGCCTGTTTCCGAACCGTACGGTTTATGAAAACGTTGCTTTTGCAATGCGCGTTATCGGCGAGCCGGGAAGCGTTATAAAGCGCCGCGTCCCGACGATTCTCAGCATTGTGAATCTTCAGGATAAGTATAACTGCCTGCCAACGGAACTATCCGGAGGAGAGCAGCAGCGCGTTGCGCTCGCACGCGCCATGGCGAACAATCCGCGAACCATAATCGCGGACGAGCCGACCGGAAACATTGACCCGAGAATGAGTCTTGAAATAATGAATCTGCTGATAAAGATCCATAAAAAGAATAAGACCGTGATCGTCGTTACGCATGAGAAGCAGCTTGTGGATTACTTCCAGCAGCGCGTCGTCACTCTTTCCGATGGAAAGATAACAGGCGACAGAGTTGGGGGTATGTTCAATGCGTAGATACAGTCCGACATACTTTATTGGACAGGGCTTCAAGGGCTTTTGGCGTAACGGTATGATGAGTTTTGCGTCCGTAACGGTATTGCTTTCATGCCTTATCGTTATGGGCTGCTTTGCGTTACTTGTGCTGAATATTGACGCCAATCTGAACGAGATCGGCGATCTTAATGTTATAAAAGTTTTTGTTGACGACAACAACACTCATTCGGAAGGCGATGAAGTCAAGCTCGCCGGCAAACCGTCTGCGGATGATTCCGACGTGAAATTTCTCGGCTGGTCGCGTGATCCTGACGCAACCGAGCCAGAATATCCCGCCGGCGGAACATACACTGTCAGCGCTGAGGATGCGCTTTCCGGAAACGTAACTCTTTATGCTGTTTGGGAAAATAAGCCCCGTACTGCTGGCGTGCTTGTACGATACAATGCAAGCGGTCTGAACATCGACGGCGCGCTTCCGACTGACGAGGGAGAGTATGCACAGGGCGCCGAGGTTAAGCTTGCTCCGGCATTGTCGGCAAGATACAGCACAATAACATTCCTTGGCTGGTCTCTTACTCCGGGTTCTGCGGAGGCTCAGTTTGCTCCCGATTCGTTTTATTATATGGACGAGAGCGATGCGAAGGGCGGAGCGGTCACATTTTATGCCGTTTGGAGTCAGATGCCTGTTTTTTCGACATACACCTTGTCTTATGATATGAACCGCGTTTCGGTTAAGGGAGAAATCCCCACCGATGAGAGCGTGCGCATAGGCGGAGTTGAGGCAAAGATCAAGGCTCTTGAGAATGTCGCAAGTGTTGAGCATACGACTCCTCAGGAGGTTATGCATCAGATGAGCGAGAAATTTATTCAGGCAGGCTATACCGAGCTTGCCGAAGCGATTTCGAGCGGAGAAAATCCTTACCGGCACGAATTTACGGTTACTTACATCGACAACAATGCGGTTTCGACGCTTGAATATCAGCTTAAACATATTGAGGGCGTCGCAAAGGTAAATTGCCGCACGGATTACGCAAATCAGATCGAAAATCTCAAGCGCGGCATAATCCTTGTTTTTGCCTGGTTTATGATTATTCTGTTTGTCGTAAGTATTTTTGTTATAATGAATACGGTCAAGCTTTCGGTTTATGCGAGAAGGCAGGAAATCGGCATAATGCGTTATGTCGGTGCGACAAACTGGTTTATTTCGATGCCGTTTATTGTCGAAGGAATGATTATCGGCGTTGTCGCAAGCGGAATTGCTTATGTCATTCAGTTTTATATGTACAAATATGTGCAGAAAATGATGCTGACCGATATTGAAATGATTTCGGTTATTCCGTTTGGCGAAGTGCGGGTGTATGTTATAGCCGGATTCTTTTTCATCGGAATTCTTACCGGCGTTGTTGGAAGCTTGATATCTCTGCGCAAGTATCTTAAGGCATAATGCCGAAGGCGTTTTTATGAAACTGCTTAAACACAGATTAATTCCGGCTGCCGCGGCGCTTGTTCTTGTATTTGCAGCGATAATCACTTCATGCCCGGATAAGGCCTCCGCTCTTGTGACGGATGAAGATATCCGCGCAATGGAGGAAAGAATAAAAAGCACGTCCGAGAAAATCAAAGAGTATCAGGCAAAAATCGAAAATTTACGCAGAAATATTTCGTCAACCGTATCGCTGAAAAACACAATCGACGCACAGATCAAGGCCATGCAGGACAATATCGACGACACGGAGACGTTGATAAATACCTACGAAACGGTAATTTCTTCTCTTTCCGAAGATATCAAATCAAAGGAAACGGAATATAATAATAAATACAGCGAATTTCTCAGGCTCATGCGGGTATATCACGAGGATAATACAGCGAATTATCTCGATATGATACTGAATTCAGGGAGCCTGATAGAGTTTCTGACTCAGTATGAGAGAATAGGCAGCCTTCTGAACTACGAAGAAACGCTCATGCAAGAGCTGAATCTTGAAACGGTCGATATAAAGGGTATGAAAAACGACCTGGTCGGAAAAAGAGAGGCGGCGGAATCGCTCAGGCTGCAGCAGGAAGCACGAAAAGCCGAGCTTGTGAAAAAGCTTGAGGATACGCAGACGCTTATTGACCAGTATAACAAGGATCAAAGCGTGGCGCTGCGCACTCTTGAAGAAACGCAGAAGCTCGATTCGGAGCTTGACGCACAGCTGACTAAGCTGTTGAAGCAGCTTGAAGAGCAGAATCGTAACAAATATGTCGGCGGTCTGTTCCTTTGGCCGGTTGATGCGGATTTGAGCCGTCTTTCTTCAAAGTTCGGCAGCAGGGTGGTGTGGAATAAACCGGATTATCATCTCGGTATTGACATTGTTCATGCACAATATCAGAACATATACGGCAGAAATATTTATGCCGCAAACGACGGAAAAGTTGTCACGGCGACAAACCACAGCAGCTACGGCAACTATATTCTGCTTGATCACGGCGGCGGTTATGCAACGATTTACGCGCATTGCAGCAGACTGCTCGTGAAGTCGGGAGATACTGTCAAGCGCGGACAAGTGATCGCGAGAATTGGCTCCACGGGAATGTCAACCGGAAACCACCTTCATTTTGAAGTAAGGATAAACGGAAAAGCCGTAAATCCTCTCGATGGCTATATAAGCTATCCCTCGAATCTGATTATCGGATAAGCGGCTTGGCTGTTATAAGGGTAACTGATATGAAAAAAAATATTAAAAAGTGTATAACATTTATTTTGGCGCTGGTAACGGTCTTTACGGTTATTATTCTCGTACCCGAGGATACTTCCGCCCTGATAACCGACGCCGATATCAAAGCTCTTGAGCAGAAAATCAAAGACAATTCCGATAAGATAAAGGCATATGAAAGCAAGATAAAGCAGCTGCAAAACAATATCAGTTCGACAAACGCTCTGAAAAAAGAGCTTGACGAGCAGATAAAGGTCATGCAGGACAACATTGACGATACAAAACAGCTCATTGCGCGCTATGAAGAGCTTATCGCCCAGAAAACCGACGAGATTAACACAAAAGAGACCGAGTATAATTTAAAATACAGCTCATTTCTTGAAATGATGCGCGTCTACTACGAAGACAACACCACCAATTATCTTGATATGATACTCGGTTCAAACAGTTTGTCCGAGTTCCTTACCCAGTTTGAACGTGTCGGGAGCCTTCTGACGTTCGAACAGACGCTTATGAGAGAGCTTAATGTTGAAACAGTTGACCTGAAGAACATGAAGAACGATATTTCTCTGAAGCGTGAGGAAGCGGAAGAGCTGAAAAAGAAGCTTGAAGACGATGAGGCTTTGCTTCAGGAAAAGCTGTCTGAAACGGAAGCGCTTATAAAAAAATATATGCAGGATCAGAATATCGCTGCAAAGACGCTTGCCGAGGTTCAAAAGCTCGACGAAGAATTCGACGCCCAGCTGACAAAGCTTCTCAAACAATATGAAGAACAGAAAAGAACGCAGTATGTCGGCGGAGATCTGCTGTGGCCGGTTGATCCGGAACTCAATTATGTGTCTTCAAAATTCGGCTGGCGCACGCTTTACGGTAAACCCGACTACCATCGCGGGATAGATATAATCCGCCTTGGGTACAATATTTACGGAGCAAATATCTATGCAGCAAACGACGGTACGGTTGTAACCGCGACCAACCATTACAGCTACGGAAACTACATACTTATAAACCACGGCGGCGGCTATGCAACGCTTTATGCGCATTGCAGCAAGCTGCTCGTCAAATCCGGCGACGAAGTCAAACGCGGGCAGGTCATAGGGTTGATCGGCTCAACGGGCAACTCAACGGGAAATCATTTGCATTTTGAAGTCAGAATTAACGGAGTTGTTCAAGATCCGCTTTCGGGATACCTCAGCCACCCGAGCAATTTGATTGTTGCAAAATAAAAAGAAATGTATCGCCCGTGAGACAGAAAATCTCGCGGGCGAAAATACAGAGAAGCGCATACCGAAAGGAAAGGTATTTCTGAATGTCAAAGAAAATCTCAATACCGGCGGTTATAATTCTTATTCTTCTGGCGGTGGTCGTCACGTTTCAGGCGACGTATCTCGGCATAAACAATAAATATGCGCGTCAGATGAATGAGCTTTATGCCAATCATGAGTATTACGGAAAGCTCAGCTCTCTTGAGGCGCTTTTCAATACGTATTATATAGGAGAAATTGATCCGGAATTAATCGAAGAAGGTATCATGCGCGGGTATGTCAGCGGCTCTGGAGATAAATACGCAAACTATTTTACAAAAGAACAGTTTGAGGAGCTTATGGCGTCTCAGAACGGCGATATGGTCGGCATCGGAGTACACGTTGTGTACGACGCGGACAGCGCGGCGCTTCACATTGTTTCGGTGCTTCCGGATTCACCTGCTCTTGAAGCCGGTGTCCTGCCCGGCGATCTTATTGTTTCTGTCGGAGATAATGACGTTGCGGCCGTCGGATACTATAAAGCGGTTGAGCTGATGCAGGGCGAGGAGGGCACTTTCGCCGAATTTACGGTTCTTCGAGGTATGACAGAGAGGCTTGATTTCAAAGTTCAAAGAGCGCACGTTACCGACCTGTCTGTTGAAGGAAGAATGTTCTGCGATGAAAACGGCGAAACGACCGATATCGGAATAATCAGAATTACCGAGTTTGATGCGACAACCCCGGTACAGCTTCCCGAACAGGTTGAGGCGCTTAAATTGCAGGGTGCTGAGAAAATCGTATTTGACTTAAGAAACAACCCCGGCGGAGAGCTTACAAGTATTGTAAAGGTGCTTGATTATCTGCTTCCCGAAGGACCGATTATAAGAACCGTTGACAAGGCGGGAAATGAAGATGTTCAGAATTCCGATTCTTCATGGCTTGATATGCCGCTTGCGGTTATTGTTAACGGGAACACGGCAAGCGCCGCAGAGCTTTTCTCATCGGCGCTTAAGGACTATAACTCAAAAGGGAAAATCCGGGCTACGCTCGTCGGTACCACGACCTATGGTAAAGGAACGATGCAGACTGTTATACAGCTTGAAGACGGTTCTGCGGTTTCAATATCCTATAAAATGTATAACCCGCCGTATTCAGATAATTATGAAGGAAAAGGCGTTGAACCCGATATACGCGTCGAGCTTTCGGACGATGCGGCTGAAATGAACCCGTATCTTCTTCCCGACGCAATGGATACGCAGCTTTTGGCTGCTGTCGAGTGTCTGAAATAAGACTTTTATATAATTAATAACCTAAAACGGAGAAAATAAAAATGGCAAAACAGATCACGGTGACCGACGAAGGTCTCAAAAAACTTAACGAACAGCTCGAATACCTCAAAACCGTAAAGCGCAAGGAGGTTGTTGAAGCTATCCGCGTTGCGCTTTCATTCGGAGATCTTTCCGAAAACAGCGAATATGACGAGGCGAAAAACGAGCAGGCAAATGTCGAAGCTCAGATCAGCGAGCTTGAAGAGACGCTGAAGCACGTAAAACTTATCAGTGACAGCGACGTAACGACAGACTCTGTCGGAGTAGGCGCTAAGGTCAAGGTTCTTGACATGGAATTCGACGAGGAGATCGAATATACGATTCTCGGTTCAACCGAGTCGGATCCTTTGGAAAACAAGATTTCAGACCAGTCCCCGATTGGTAAAGCGATAATTGGCGCAAAAGTCGGAGATGTGATCACAGTAGACGCTCCCGGCGGCGAGCTTAAACTGAAGGTTCTCGAGATATCCAGGCAGAACACATAAGCGAACAGCGAACTCAAGTCAAAAAGGATTGGAAGTATAAAATGGAAGATAATATAAATATAAACGCAGCCGATGCGGAACAGCCCGTAAGCGAGCAGAGACAGATCAGACGTGATAAGCTTGCCGCTCTTGTCGAGGAGGGAAGAAATCCGTTCGAAATAACAAAATGTGAGGTAACGGCGTCTGCCGAAGAAATCAAGGCGGATTTTGACAAATTTGAGAATCAGACAGTTTCTATTGCGGGAAGAATTATGAGCCGCCGTATTATGGGAAAGGCAAGTTTCTGCGATATAATGGACGGAAGCGGTCATATCCAGAGCTATATTCGCCGCGACGACGTCGGAGAAGAAAGCTACGGCGACTTTAAGAAATGGGATATCGGAGACATTGTTTCACTGAGCGGTTTTGTTTTCCGTACAAAGAC
>JAQXSY010000077.1 GCA_029219205.1 Bacillota bacterium
CCTCCTATCCTTTTTGTGCTTGCGGTTGCCAGACCTCTTCACATTTTACCATAGGAGGGCTTTTTGTTCAACGGCAAAAGCCTATACGGAACCACCCGCTTAGCGGGTGGTTTCCTGATTACAAAAATACAGCAAACAGGCGGGACAGCCTTTTAAAAAGGATTGTCCCGCCTGTTTGCTGCCGTCACGCTTCTATAAGCTTCTATAATTTGAAAAGAGGATTTTATTTTTTCAAAAATACTTTCCTCGGCGCGCGGAAAAAGCTGCGCCGGCTGATTTTTCTGCTTCGAACCGCACCTTTTCATAAAAATGGAAACATCCGGAGCTCTTCCCTTCCGACCTTTTATCGGGACTATCCCCCGGAGCGGAATCTGCCGGTTTGGTGAGCCTTTTTCTGACAAATTCACGTTTTTTTAACAAAATTTAATACAGATTTTCTTGACAAGACGGATAAAAAAGTGCTAAAATTGCGATATTAAAAAACTGATTTGTCAAATTACATACAAATTGATACGGAAAGGGTCCAGACTGCATTTTTTGTTTCATACATCTCCGATTCTACGAAACAGTTTGCATATTAATCATTAGTATGAGTGGAAAAATTAAATATCGCGTACCGGATTATTATCCTTCTTTTTCCTGCAAGTGCGGCGAATGCCGGCATACCTGCTGCCAACAATGGTGCATTACACTTTCTCTGGAGGAATACGACCGCTTGCTCGGGCTTGAATGTTCGCCCGGGCTGAAACGCTCGCTCGATATTGCGGCGTATCCGCTTGAACGGCCGCAGAGAGAAAAATATGCGTCAATGACAGAGCGGCCCGACGGCTTCTGCCGGCTTCTGTCGGACGACGGCTGGTGTATGCTTCAGCGCGAATGCGGAGAGGGAGCGCTTCCCTGCGTATGTCGGCTGTACCCGAGATCTCCACGCACAAAATATTCAAACGAATGCTCCTGCTCGGCAGGCTGCGAGGCCGTTTCGGAAGCGCTATACCGTCATTTAGGACCTTTGGACTTTGTTTTTGCGGAATACGATTACGGACTTCCCGCGGAACCTGCGGGCGAAATAACGGAGGACGAATACACAAAGGTTCGCGCCGTGTGCTTTGAAATTATGCGTGATGAAAAACGCGCGTGCGCAGAACGGCTGATTGATATCGGCAAATGTGTTTTTAATTATGCGTCCAAAAAGGATACCGAAAAGGCCGTTTCGCCTTCGCAAACGCGGAGCGCGGCTGCGGACAGCAGAAAAACTGAGATTCAGGCGCTGGAATTTCAGCGGCTTTTGAATGCCAAGTTCGGTAAAAAAAGCATTTCGCTCCGCGACTACTCAGACTATGCCGACGATATAATATTCTGCGGACAGGAAACGGAGCCCTCGGTCTGTGAGCAGTTTGAATTTGAGGAAACCGTATATAAAAACAGGTCGTTTGCGCCGACAAAAAGCGAGCCGGTTGTCCGTTATGAAGCGGCAAAGGCACGGCTTGAGAGCGTTTATCCGAAAATTGACGTCTTTGCCGGACGGCTTCTGACAAATCATATGTTCTATACCGGCTTTCCGTTTTCGCTTTTCGGAGCGAACGCTCCGAAAAGGGCGTATATGTCGCTTTGTGCACTGTATGCTTTGCTCAGATTCGTATGGACGGGCTGTCTTTGCGGCGAAAACGGTGAAAATGAGCTTATCGACACGACCGCAGCGGTTTTTAGAATGGCTGAAAACTCTGCTTTTATCGAAAACGCTCCGCTTATTTTGCGCAAAGTCGGCGAGGATACCGAAGAAGCGCTTGAAAAAATTATATTTTATTTCTGAAAAAACAAAAATCCCCCCGTATGATCCGACATGCGGGGGATTTTTAACTCTGCATATAAAAAGATTTACGTCGTCAGGTTTACAAAGAAATTACGGAGGCGTTTTCAAAGATATTTTCATCTCCGTCATGGGTTACAATTATTACGGTTTTGTCCGCGGCATATTTCTCCACAGCAGCCGCAGCCGCCGCTTTGCTTTCCGGATCAAGTCCCTTGAAAGGTTCGTCGAGAAGCACGACTCCGCAGTCTTTCAGACTTCCGTAGAGCAGCGTGCGGGCAAGCGCGGCGCGGCGCTTCATTCCGCCGGAAAGCTCTCCGGGCTTTTTTTTGCAGTCGTCTTCGTTAAGTCCCAGCTCTCCCAGCAGCTGCTCAGCAATTTTCTCAGAGCCTTTGGGCAAAACCGCGGTTACGTTTTTTTGGGCCGATATGTGCGAAAACAGCCGGTCCTCCTGGAACATTACCGCAATATTTCCGCCAGGCGTTAAGACTTTGCCAAAGTCAGGCTGCTCAAGCCCGGCAATCAGCCGCAGCAGCGTGGTTTTTCCCCGCCCGGATTTGCCCTTAAGAATTGTTATGCGTCCCCCGGCGAAAGTCAGGCTTATGTTGTCGAGTATCACGTCGCCGTTATAGCTCTTGGTTACTTCCGAAAGAATGACGTCGTTCATTTATTGTTTTCCGAATTTCCTTTCCGGCATATTTGTTTTTTACGTCTTTTGAGCGATTTTTTTAAGAACAAACGTCAGTATCCGTTCAAGTATCACGCTGAAAATAATAACAACGGCCGTCCAGGCAAACAGATCCGCAGTTTCAAGATACAGTTTTGATTCGTAAAGCTGTTTGCCTATTGAAAATTTCGGTGTACACAGCACCTCCGCCGCGATACCTGCTTTCCAGGCAAGCCCGAGCGACGTTATCGCCGACGACGCAAAAAACGGCGCTGCCGCAGGTATATACAGCAGTGCTGCGCGTCTGAATTTTCCGACGCCGAAGCATTCGCAGACTTCACGGAGACCGGGCGATGCGGACATGAGCCCCGAATGTACGTTTTTCCAGACTACCGGCGTGACCATGAGAAATGCGATAAACGACGGAACGCTCGCGGCGCGTATCCATACGAGAGCGAGAATTATAAAGGAAGCGACCGGAGTTGTGCGTATGACCGTCATCAGCGGAGAAACAAGAGAGTTTGCGGCGCGGCTTATAAAGCTGATGCAGGCCGCCGCGGTTCCGAAAACAATTCCCGCCGAAAATCCGATGAGTATCCTCAGAAGAGACATAAACGCCGACTGCCAGAAGCTTACGTCGGCGCTCAGCTCCGCGAGCCGCACCGCCACCCTTGCGGGCGACGGCACAAGCAGCTCGCGGCCGACAACGATCGCCGCAATCCACCAGATTCCGATCCAGAAAGCGACTGCCGCCGCGGAGGAAAGAATTTTTAATGCCGGATTATTTTTCTTCAAGATAAATCGATTCATTAGGCAGCTTTCCGCCGACCGAAGCGGGATTTGAATTGAAAAGTACGCTGAAGAAGCCGTTCAGCATCGTTTTCATCTCGTCGCCCCGAATGAGAACTATATTACAGTTCGGTATTGCCTTCTTAGCGAGCGCGGCCTTTGGCACGATACCGTAGGAGGCGATAAGCTCCGACGCCTCATCGAGGTTTTCGTTTACAAATTTAACCGAAGCCTCGTACTGATCAAGCATTTTCTTAACGCTTTCCGGGTATTTTGACGCAAATTCGGAGGATACGACAACGCATCCCTGAACGAGCTTTCCGGAATTTTCAAGCTTATCCCATTCCGCAGTCAGGTCAAGCGCGATACGAACGTCGGGGTTTGCGCTGAGAACCGTTGTTACGTTCGGCTCCGGAAGCATTCCGAGAACGACGTCGCCGCTTGACATGAGCGTTGCGACTTCCGCGTGTTCAGCCTTGAACTCAAGCACAACGTCATTGTCGGGGTCGATGCCGTTTGCTGTGAGAAGGTAACGGAGCGTATATTCCGGAGTTGAACCCTGACCTGTTGCGTAAATTGTTTTTCCGCGGAGGTCTTCAATCGAATGAATTGTATCGCCGGCTTCGAGCACGTACAGAACGCCCATTGTATTTACCGCGGCAATTTTGTACTGGCCCTCTGTCTTGTTGAATATTACGGCGGCAAGATTTACGGGGAGCGCGGCGGCGTCGAGCGATCCGCTGATCAGCGCAGCGCGTATTTCGTCGGGCGATGAGAAAATTTCAAACGAATATTCCTTGCTTTCTTCGTTGTCCTTCATCATCTTCGCCATACCCATTCCGGTCGGACCCTTAAGCGTGCCTATACGGAATGCATCAGGTTCGTCCTTGACTACCGAGCACGCGGAAAACGCGCCTATGGCGAGCACAGCCAGCATAATAATTGCAATTAGTTTTTTCATTTGTTCAGTTTCCTTTCTTTATCATGGCTTTAAGTGAGCATTCGTTTTTTATAATAAATTCTTTTCCGCTTTTTTCGATTACTCCGTTCTCACGGAGCGTGTCCAAAGTGCGGTAAAGAGAAGCTCTTCCGATGTTAAGCGCTTTTGCGAGCGCGGACATACTTTCCAAACGGACTTTGCCGTTTTTGCTTTGTTCAAGCAAAAATCTCACGAGTTTTTGCTCGGCGTCGGGTGCGGTATAGGAAGCGATTCTCGAATTCAAAAACCTTATGCGGTCCGACAGAAATCCGATATAGCAAAGCGCAAATTTCGGCGAGGAGCGCACCAGTTTTTCGCAGAAGCCGTACGAAAAGAACAATGCGCCGACCTCTTTTTTTGTAATTATGTCCGTTACAAAGCTTCCGTCTCCGCCAAATAAAGTTGCGGCGCCGAACACGTCTCCCCTGCCGAGCTTTCTCAGAAGCGCGCGGCTGTTTCCGGAACGCGAGTAAACATTGGCTTCGCCCAAACAGATCAGACCGATTGACCGTGTCTCGGTTTTTACGGCTTCTCCGGGCAAAAAACCGCGGAGCGTGCAGTCCTCTCCCGAAAAAACGACTCCGCGGACTTTTCCGCAGCAGCCATCGCCTTTTTTTTCGGTTATTTCAATATTTCCGAAAAGCTCTGTCGGCGGAATCGTTAAATTATCAATGTTTGAAAGGCTCATAGGCGCCTCCCTTTAAAATGTGTATCATATGAGACAATTATATAATAACACAATTCTGAAAATTGTCAATAGGATTTGACAAAAACGATATACTGACTTATAATAAAAAATACCATAAAGTAATAATCGAAAGGATATGTTACAGATTATGAACATTAACGATTACTTAGCCGAAAAAGATGAAAAACCATTTGACAGAATACCGTGTGACGGCGGCTTCTGTTCGATTTTCAGAACGATCGCCTGCGTCGGGGACAGCCTGTCGTCCGGAGAGTTTGAATCCATGGACGAAAACGGCAACAAAGGTTACCACGATATGTATGAATATTCGTGGGGACAGTATATTGCGCGCATGACCGGAGCCAAGGTATACAATTTCTCTTCGGGCGGCATGAACGCAGCAGGATATGAGGAAAGATCTGCCCGTGACAACGGATATTGGGACACCGACAAGCTCTGTCAGGCGTATATCATGGCGTTAGGGGTAAACGATATTATCAACAATGCCTTACCTCTCGGTTCAATCGACGACGTATGCTTTGAAGATTATACAAAGAACAAAAGGACCTTTGCCGGAAAGTATGCCGCAATTATCCAGCGCTACAAATTACTTCAGCCCGAAGCAAAATTTTTCCTTGTGACAATGCCGCGCGAAGAAGAAGTTGAGACCAACGGTAAGCGCGCCGCGCACGCCGGAGTGCTCTATGACCTTGCGGGAAAATTCAATAATACATACGTTATAGATCTTTATAAATACGGGCCGGTATACGACGAAGAATTCCGCAGCAGATTTTACCTAGGCGGACACATGAATGCCATGGGATACGTGCTGACCGCAAAGATGATCGCCGGATATATTGACTACATTATCAGAAAGAATCCGGATGATTTCAAGCAGGTGCCTTTTATCGGCAGTAAATACTGGTATCACGGCGTCAAGCGTTAAATTTTTATGAACAGCACGCTACTGATTTTCATAGCGATAACTGCTTTTACGCTTAACAGCGTCTGCACCAGGGCTTTTCAGACCCTGCTGCCGGACAGCAAAAAGCATATAAGCAGTTATCAGTCCCTGTTCTGCCTGTTTGCAGCAGTATGTTTTTTTGCAACCTCGTTTCCGCTGGAGGCGCCCCGGCTCGATACCGTTTTGTACGGCGTTGTATTCGGCACGCTGTTCTTTCTAGTTGTTGTTTTTATGAGCAAGTGCTTTGAATGCGGGTCGATGGCGCTGACTTCGGTCGTTGTGAATATGAGCCTTGTCATTCCTGTGCTTTATTCGTATTTTTCGGCAGGCGAATCGGTAAAGGCGCTTCACATCGTCGGAATCGTTCTTTTCGCAGTCTCGTTTTCACTGTCTGCGTTTGACCGCAGCAAGCCGATTAAGGCCGGAGCAATATGGATGCTGTTTTTGATCGTTGCTTTTTTGGCAAACGGTTTCTGCGGCGTCGTTCAGAAGCATTATGCGGGTCATTCTCCCAAACCTCAGATGCAGCTTCTTATGACCATCGCGTATTTTACCTCTTTTCTTCTGTACGCCGCGCTTGACTTATATAATCTGTCAAAAGGCAGATTAAAATACAGCCGCCGGCAAAATTTAAAAACTGTTCTCATCGCGCTCGCTTCCGGCTTCGGAAGCTTCGGCGGCAACGCGCTCGTCGCATATCTCTGCGACAAGGTCGAGGGCGCCGTCCTTTACCCCATGGTAAACGGAGGCTTCGCGCTTTTGTGCATGCTTTCGTCGTTTTTAATATTCAAAGAAAAGCCCGACGGAAAGAAGCTCGCCGCTGCCGGCACCGGACTTGTCGCGCTTGTAATACTCAGTATATAAAACCGGCGGACTGCCTCATTTTTTGAAGCAGTCCGCCTGATTTTATTAAGCCGGTTTTCAGCCGAGCATTTCAATATATCTTTTCAGATTCCTGAGACCGATGGTAATTCCGTCGATATTGTCCTCAAGTCCTTCGAACTCAATCGAAAGATATCCGTCGTATCCGCTTTTTTTCAGAACCGACAGCGACTGGAACACATGCGCTTCTCCGTGACCGATTATCGCTCCGCGGATATAGTTTCCGGCGCGCGTACAGAACCAACCGCCTCCCGGATTGATTTCCATACCGCTCTTCTTGTGAAAGTCCTTTACGTGAACATGCTTTGCATAAGGAGCCATGCGTCCGACCGCCATTGTAGGCTCTTCATCGGCACACAGGAAGTTTCCCAGATCAACCAGCGCCCCGAAGTTGGGATGAGCGACTGTGTTTATAAGCTTTTCCACACGGACGGAATCCTGAGAGAAAAAGCCGTGGTTTTCGGTGCAGGTTACGATGCCTTTTTGTTCAGCGTATTTTGTAACCTCGCGGCAGCCTTCCGCAAGGCGCGGAAGCGCGTCGTCGTATCCGATTGAATAAGATCTTCCGGAAAAGCCCGACGATACGTCGTGACGCATGCATTTCGTACCGAGCGCGGCGGCTATATCGACAATTCCGCAAACCCTTTTTATCTCGTCCTTAAGAATTCCGTTCGAGCCGTTGAGAAAGTCCGCGCCCGTGCTGACGTTTGCAATCGGAAGTCCCTTTTCGGCAGCGTGCTCGCGCGCTTTTTTTGCCATTTCAATATCTCCGCCGAAGCATCCGGGGAGAATTTCGATTGCGTCGATGCCCAGCTCTGCGGTTTTGTCAATCAGTCCGAAAATACCGAGATCATTATTATAATGTCCGTAACTGTATGTACTTACGCAAGTTTTCATTTCGATTGTTTCCTTTCGGCTTCTATAATTAATTAATATTAAGAATCCAAATCGATTATAACACGTACGAAATCAGTTTTCAAGTGTAATTTTATATATACACTTGAAATTGCGGCGATAAAAGTATATAATTAAAAAAGAATTTTTAAGGAGGTCGAACGCGGTGCCTGATGTTGCGGTAATATCGGCGGAATCCGACGTTGTTTTTGCGAGAATGCTCGTGCTTGAGCTGTCGGATGCGGGAATATCCGCCGCTCTGGATGTTTACGGCGGCGAGATGCCCGACGACGCAAGAATCGCTGTTGTATCCGCAGACATTCCGGAGCTTTGCGTCGGATATATAACAAGGGCTTACGAGAAAGGCAAAACCGTCATAACCTACGGCCCTTCCAACACAGCGAACGCAGACGTGCATTTTGCGCGTCCGTTTCCTACCGGCGATTTTATTTCTGCTGTAAGAGCGAGGCTGCCGTCGGAAGAGCGCACGCGAAAAAGGGCGGGCCGCCCTGCCAAAAAAGCGGGGCTGATTCTGTCGGACCGCGAGCGGACCGCCGTATACAACTGCGAGACAGTAGCTTTGAGCGGACGCGAATACGAGCTGCTTAAATACCTGTACGACCGGAGAGGAACGGCCGTCTCGCGCGAGGAACTTAATTCAGCCTGGGGCGGGAGCGCCGACAGCAATAATACAGACGTTTATATACGATATCTTCGTCAAAAGCTCGACGAGCGCTTCGGAGTTCGTATGATTGAAACTGTCCGCGGCTGCGGATACAGATTGAAAACGGAGTGAAAATGGGAAAAGCAAAGCTTGTAATCAGAAACACAAAGATACCGGATACCGAAAAACGCAAGTGTATAACCGGTGACATCGTTATAGACGAAGACGGCGTTGTGAGTGAAATCGGCGGTACGTTTGAAGCGTTTACAGACGGCTGCCGTGTAATTGAAGCGAACGGAGACTATGCGCTGCCTGCGTTTGTAGACCTGCACTGTCATCTTCGCGACCCGGGTTTTACACAAAAAGAAGATATTGTGACCGGAACCGCCGCTGCGGTCGCCGGAGGATACAAAACCGTTGTCGCCATGCCGAATACAAGACCCGCAGCGGATTCTCCCGAAATAATTGACTACGAATACAAAAAAGCCGCCGGCTCAGGCTCCTGCGAGGTTTTGCCGGCAGCCTGCATAACCGTTGGCAGCGCAGGAAAAAAGCTTGTTGACTTTGATATTCTTCACAACGCGGGAGCCGTTGCCTTTACCGACGACGGACGTCCGGTCCCGGACGCGAATGTTATGAGAGAAGCGATGAAGCAGTGCTCGGAAAAGGATTATCTGATCATATCGCACAGCGAGGAGCTTTCGCTTTCCGCAGGCGGCGTTATGAACGACGGCAAAACTGCGCATATGCTCGGAGTTAAGGGAATACCCGAAAGCGCCGAGTCTGTCGCGGTTGCGCGCGAAATACTGCTTGCCGAGGAAACCGGCTGCCGTCTTCATCTTGCGCACATAAGCTCGGCCGCTTCGCTTGACCTGATTCGTTCTGCAAAAAAGCGCGGCGCGCGCATAACCTGCGAGACCTGTCCGCACTATTTTGCCTTTTGCGACGAGGACGTTGCGTTTTACGGCGCAAACGCGAAGATGAGTCCGCCGCTTAGGTCGCGGAAATCGGTCGGCGCCGTAATTGAAGCGCTTGCCGACGGGACAATCGACTGTATTTCCACCGACCATGCTCCTCATACCGAGGCAGAAAAAAAAGCCGGTCTGGTATTTGCTCCAAACGGCATAACCGGACTGCAAACTTCGTTTTCCGCGGCGGTAACCTACCTTCTGAACGAGGGCTTCATTGATATATACCGGCTTATAACATTAATGAGCGGAAAGCCTTCCGAAATACTCGGACGCGCGTCGGGGATAAAGCTCGGTCAAAAGGCGGATATTGTTATCGCGGACCTTGACAAAAGCTTTATTGTAACCGAAAACATGCTGAAAAGCAGATCCTTCAACACGCCGTTTCTCGGCTTGTCGCTGAACGGCTTTATTGAACACACCATAATAGACGGAGAGCTCAGATTCTGATTTTCTGAGGAGAAAGGCGGAGAAAAAATGTCGTTTGAAAAACTTGCGGAACTAATTGAAAAAAAGAACAACCCGACGGTTATGGGGCTTGACCCGAAGCTTGACTATGTCCCCGTATTTATACGTGAAGGAAAAACCGTCGGAGACGCGCTTTTTGAATTTAACAAGGGGCTGATAGATTGCGTTTCGGATATAATTCCCGCGGTTAAACCGCAGTCGGCTTTTTACGAAATGTACGGAATTGAGGGACTGAAGGCGCTTGACCGTACGATTTCATACGCAAAAGAAGCGGGACTGTACGTTATAACCGACGTAAAGCGCGGCGACATAGGCTCAACCGCCGAAGCTTACGCGGAGGCGTTCTTCGGACCGGCTTCTGCGGGAACCGACTGCGTTACCGTTAATCCGTATCTCGGAAGCGACGGAGTTATGCCGTTTGTTCTGGCTGCGGAAAAATACGATAAGGCGATATTTGTGCTGGTCAAGACATCAAATCCGTCTTCCGCGGAGCTTCAGGATATCGACTGCGGAGGAGTCCCGCTCTACATAAAAACGGCTGAGCTGGTTAAAAAATGGGGAGAATGCGAAAGCGGAAAAAAACGTGTCGGTGCGGTTGTCGGCGCAACCCATCCCAGGCAGCTTAAGGAACTGAGAGAAGCTCTTCCGGATGTATTTTTTCTTGTGCCCGGGTACGGAGCGCAGGGCGGCACGGCTGAGGACGTACGCTTTGCATTTTGTCCGGACGGAAACGGAGCAGTCGTCAATTCGTCGCGCGGGCTGATGTGCGCTTACAAAAAGCAGAGCGACGACGCAAATTATCAGAAATATACCCGACAGGCGGCGCTTGAAATGCGCGATGCGCTGAACAGCGTCAGAAAGTGAAAGGAACTTTTGCTATATGGAAAACACTGAGTATTCTGTAAGGCTTGACGTGCTGATAGATGAGTTTAAGCTTGAAACGATTTATCTTCCTCCGGAAAAGGAAGTGCTTGTCACGCTTACCGAGGTAGACCGCCCCGGACTGGCTCTTTCCGGATTTTTCGGATATTTTAAGCCGAACCGCATACAGATAATCGGCAACGGAGAACACTCTTTTATTGAAAATCTGCCGCCCGACAAGCGTAAGAAAAGCTATAACGACTTTCTGGAAAAAAATCCGGTTGCGGTTATTTTTTCGACCGGACTCGATATTGACGAAGTTTTTATCGAATACTGCAAAAAATACGAGGTGCCCTTGCTCCGTACTCAGCGTCATACTTCCGAATTTATGGCTGCGATGATTGCGTCGCTTTGTCTGCACCTCGCCCCGCGGCTCACAAGACACGGAGTTTTTGTTGAAGTATACGGCGAAGGTTTGCTTATCCTCGGCGACAGCGGCGTCGGAAAGAGCGAAACGGCTATTGAGCTTGTCAAGCGCGGTCACAGGCTTATTGCCGACGACGCCGTTGAAATCAAAAAGGTTTCGGCAAAAACGCTTTTGGGAAGCGCGCCGGAAGTGCTCAGGCACTATGTTGAGCTTCGCGGCATAGGAATCGTTGACGTAAAGCGTATTTTCGGTATGGGCGCAGTTAAGGATACGGAAAAGGTTGACCTGATAATTAATCTTGAGCCGTGGGTACAGGGAAAAATGTACGACCGTCTGGGCCTTGAAACGGAATATATCGATATTATGGGAATAAATATTCCGTGTCTGACGATTCCCGTCAAACCGGGACGCAACCTTGCAATTATTCTTGAAATTGCCGCGATGAATAACCGTCAGAAGAAAATGGGCTACAATACCGCTCAGGAGTTCAACGACAGGCTTATGGAAAGCATGAACATGAACAGTTGAGACGTAAAAAATAAAACAAGGACTTCAGCATACCGGGCCGAAGTCCTTGTTTTTGTCAAAGAATATCTGCGAGAACGCAGAGTATGGAAAAGAGATTTTATTATACAATAATGAGATAATATGTGATTAACGTCAAATTTACGCAGATAATCCCGTAAAATCATAATGACAAAGCGTCCGGACAATGATAAAATATACATATAGAAAATCTTTTACATAAAAAGGGTTGAAAAAAGTTGAAAAATAATCGAAAATTATTTTATTTTGTTCAGAAAATTATTATCTGCGAGCTATATTCTGTTCTGATATGCGCATTGTACACAATGAAAAGAGTTTCTACATACAGTTTCAACACATATTCAACAAGGCTTGAATTTGTGACGCTTTTTGAACATATTTTGCTCAGTCTGGCAATATGCATACTCAGCTGCGCCGCCGCCGAATACGCCCGAAAAAAATCCGAAATATAAATATCCGAAATATAAATAAATATAATATTTACATCCGTATCCCTTTGTGATAAAATATGTGTGCATAAGCGCCGAGCAATATTTACAAAAAAGGAGACGGAAATGGAATTTGATAAACCTGTAAAAATAAAGCAGACGCTGCGTTTCCGTGAAAACGGAGAATTCAGAGTGCTTGTTATGAGCGATATTCAGGAATCGGCAAATTATAACGAAAAGTCGCTTCGTTCGGTCGAAAGCGCTGTTGAAGCGGCAGAGCCCGACCTTGTCATATGGTGCGGCGACAACTGCTTCGGTCCCAATATTAATTCAAAAGAAGATCTTGAAAAATTTGTCAGCATCTTCTCGCAGCCGATGGAAAAACGAGGAATTCCATGGGCGCACGTATTCGGAAATCACGACCATGACGCCTGCAAAAAAATCGGTTTGAGCGAGTTGGACCATCAGAGCTTATACGAATCGTTTCCTCACTGCATTTCGGGACATACTTCGGACAGCGGCATAAACGTAACGAATTTTGTTCTTCCGATACTGCGTCACGATGACGATACGGCGGCGTTCTGCGTTTGGGGGCTTGATTCCGGAAACGAAGTCAACGATTACAGCCATCTTGTTGAGGGCGGCGATTTATTCAATCAGGCAAAGCTTGAAAACAATACTCTGAAGGGCGGATGGTTCGGCATCCTTCGCTTTGAACAGCTGATGTGGTACTGGAATACGTCCGTTGCGCTCGAAAAACGCTATGGCAAAAAAGTCCCCGGATTGCTTTGTATGCACATACCTCCGCACGAATTTCTCATGGCCGTGGATAATCCCGAAAGCACAAATCTTACGGGATATAAAGAAGAACAGCTCGCACCGAGCATCTTCAACACAGGTCTGTTCTGGGAAATTCTTCAGCGGCAGGACATAAAAGCGATATGTTGCGGTCATTCTCACAAAAACGACTATTCCGCAGAGTATTGCGGCATTAAGCTCTGCTACGACGCGTGCGTGGGCTATTCCGCTTACGGCGAAGACAGCACGAGAGGCGCAAGATTGTTTGTTATTAATGAAAACGAACCGGAAAAGTTTTCAACCGGTATGCTTCACGGCAAGGATTATCTTTCAAAATAAAGTATTGCATTTTTTTACGTATTATGATATAATAAAATTTAAGCAATCCGGAGATTCGGGTTTATTTACGCACTTCCGGATAAATATTTTCAAACGCTTTGATGGGGCAGGCGGTCCGTCCTAAGCGCGCTCCAGAGAGGGTCCGGGAGCTGAAAAGGATCCGCGCGTAAACGAACTGCATTTCTCCCCGGAGCTTCGGCGGTTAAAGACAAAATGTTCGAGTAGCCGACGACGGACGCGCCGTTATACGCACATGAGTTTGCCGTATATGTTATATGAGCAAAAAATCAAGGTGGTACCGCGGATTTTCGCCCTTTATGCAGATTGCATAAGGGGCGTTTGTTTTTTCGGAAAAAATTAAAATTCAGATATCGAAAGGAATGGTTCTTTACACAATGAAAGAGAAACTTGAAGCTATACGAAAGGCGTTTGCGGAGAGTATAGCGGAGCAGGTCGAGGAAGACAAGCTCGAACAGCTTCGCATACAGTATCTCGGCAAGAAAGGCGAGCTTACCGCCGTCCTTCGCGGAATGGGTTCGCTGACGCCAGAGGAGCGGCCTGTAATAGGTCAGCTTGCAAACGAAGTACGCGCCGATATCGAGCGTATGCTTGACGAAAAAAAAGCGCAGGTCAAAGAGGCTTCGCTTGAGAAAAAGCTACGTACGGAACGCATCGACGTAACCGCACCCGGCGAGGAAATCTCACTCGGCGCGCGTCATCCGCTTGAGCAGGTGCGTATCAAAATGTGCGACATTTTCAGATCAATGGGATTCGACATAACCGAGGGGCCCGAGGTTGAAACCGATTATTATAACTTTGAAGCGCTCAACACTCCCGAGAATCATCCCGCGCGCGACGTTCAGGACACGTTTTATATTACGCCGAACATTCTTCTGCGTTCTCAGACCTCATGCGTGCAGGTTCGTACCATGGAGCGCATAAAGCCTCCGATACGCGTAGTTTCTCCCGGCCGCGTTTACCGTTCGGACACCGTTGACGCAACTCATTCGCCGATGTTCCATCAGCTTGAAGGACTGGTCGTCGATAAGGGAATAACAATGGGCGACCTCAAGGGAATGCTTGAGATATTTGCCCGCCGGATGTTCGGAGAAGAAACGAAAATCCGTTTCCGTCCGCATCACTTCCCGTTTACCGAGCCGTCCGCGGAAGTCGATATTTCATGCTTTGTCTGCGGCGGAAAGGGCTGCCGCGTCTGCAAGGGCGAAGGCTGGATCGAGATACTCGGAGCGGGCATGGTACATCCGAACGTGCTCAAGGCGTGCGATATTGATCCCGAGGTTTATTCCGGATTTGCTTTCGGCATGGGAATCGAGCGTATTGCCATGAGACGGTACAATATCGACGATATGCGTCTGCTTTATGAAAACGACATACGTTTTCTGAAGCAGTTCCGGTAATTGGTTTGGAAAGGAGAGAATTTAAATGAATCTTCCGATAGAATGGCTGTCCGAATTCGTTAAAGCGGACGATATAGATATAAAAAAGTATTGCGACGAGATGACAATGTCAGGCTCGAAGGTTGAAGGATGGAAGACTCTGGCCGACGATATTGAAAATGTTGTGCTCGGAAAGATAATCACCATTGAAAAGCATCCCGATTCCGACCATATGGTTATTTGTATGGTTGACGACGGCGAAACGGAGCTTAGACAGATCGTTACCGGAGCGCAGAACGTGTTTGAAGGCGCGTACGTGCCCGTTGCAAAGGCTCCCGCAAAGCTGCCCGGCGGCGTTGTAATAAAGGCGGGAAAGCTGCGCGGCGTTCTGAGCAACGGCATGCTTTGTTCAATTTCGGAGCTTGGTCTTACTCTGAACGATATGCCGGACGCTATTGAGGACGGCATCTTCATCCTCGGCGAGAATTATGTCGGCTCTCATAAGCCCGGCGAAGACATATGCGATATCCTCGGACTGAGAGGAAACGTCGTTGAGTTTGAAATCACGCCGAACCGTCCCGACTGTCTTTCGGTTATCGGACTTGCGCGCGAAACCGGAGTTACGTTCGGCAGAAAAGTCAAATATCACGTACCTGAAGTAAAGGGCAGCTGCGGAGACATTTCGGACTATATTTCGGTTGACGTTAAAAATACCGAGCTGTGCCCGAGATACACCGCAAGAGTTGTTAAAAACGTAAAAATCGCTCCCTCGCCGCTTTGGCTTCGTATGCGTCTGCGCGCGGCGGGAGTCAGACCGATAAACAATATCGTCGATATAACAAACTATGTAATGCTTGAATACGGTCAGCCCATGCACGCGTTCGATTACTCATGCCTTGACGGCAAAAAAATTATCGTACGCAATGCGTCGGAGGGTGAAAAGTTTGTTTCGCTTGACGATCAGCCTCATACGCTGAGCAGCAGTATGCTGGTCATTGCCGACGAGAAAAAGGCGGTGGCGCTTGCCGGAGTTATGGGCGGCGCAAACAGCGAAATCAAAGACGATACGACGACGGTCGTTTTTGAATCCGACAACTTTATGGGCGCATCTGTGCGTATAACCTCAAGAGCGCTCGGAATGCGTACGGAAAGCAGCGGACGTTTTGAAAAAGGTCTTGACCCGGAAAACACCTATCCTGCGGTTCAGCGTGCGTGCGAGCTTGTTGAGATGCTCGGAGCAGGCGAGGTTTGCGGCGGAATTATCGACGTGTACGGCAAGAAATGGGAGCAGACGGTGCTTCCGCTTGAAGTTGACCGCGTAAATTCGCTTCTCGGACTGTCGCTCGGAAAAGACGATATGATCAAGATTTTAAGCGATCTTGATTTTGAAATCAGAGACGATAAAATATACGTTCCTTCATTCCGCGAGGACGTTAAATGCATGAACGATATCGCCGAGGAAATTATTCGTATCTACGGATACAACACCGTAGAAGCGACGCTTTTCTCGTCTCCCGTCAAAACGGGAGAAATGACTCCCATGAATTCCTGCCGTGAGCGCGCGAACGACATGCTCACCGGACTCGGTCTTTACGAATCATGTACGTTCTCGTTTATCAGCCCGAAATACTATGATAAAATCAACATGGCACAGGACGACCCGCGGCGCAAGTCGCTTGTTATATCAAATCCTCTCGGAGAGGACACGTCAATAATGCGCACAACGCTGCTTCCGTCGGTTCTCGAAGCGCTGCAGCATAATTCAAATTATCACAGCGAAGATGTGGGACTTTTTGAAAACGCAGCGGTTTATATTCCAAACGAGGACGCGACAAAGCTGCCAAACGAGCCCATAAGTCTTACGATAGCGCTTTACGGTCATGATTTTTATCATCTCAAGGGCATAATCAATGCGCTTTTGGAAACGCTCGGAATAACCGACGCCGTTTATACGGCAAACCGCGAAAACCCGACCTATCATCCCGGACGCTGCGCCGACATAAGGACAGCCAAAGGAGAGCTGCTCGGGGTTATGGGAGAGCTTCATCCGCTGGTTATGAAGAATTACGATTTCGACAAAGACGTATATGCAGCCGAGCTCGATTTTGAGGCGGTGTTCAGAAACTCGGCGTCCGAAAAGAAGTATACTCCCCTTCCCAAATATCCGGCGCTTTCACGCGATTTTGCGTTTGTCTGCGACGAGGAGCTTGAATCCGGAGAGGTAATCGCAATAATGAGCGGCGCTTGTCCTAGACTGCTTGAGGAAGCGAAGCTGTTCGACGTTTACCGCGGCTCGCAGCTTCCGGAGGGCAAGAAGAGCATGGCGTTTGCAATAACGCTTCGCTCGGCGGATCATACGCTTTCCGACGAGGAAGCCGACAAAGCCCAGAAAAAGATTCTTTCGGCAATCGAAAACAAACTCGGCCTGACCCTCAGAACATAATCGGACCGAAAAAAGGACCGGAATCCCGCGCGGGAATTTAACGTACCGCGCAGAATTCCGGTCCTTTCGATTAATTTCTTAAAACAGCTATTGAATATCTGCGAAAAATTTGATATACTGAATAATATTATAAAATTTGATTGGGAACAAAAATGAAGGAACTCCGGATATTCGATAAAAGAAATTACGACCGGTCGCTTCCGAAGCATACGAGAGAAGCGTCCAGAGCGATAATAATAAGAAATAATAAAATTGTTATGGTAAGAAGCCAGAAACAGGGCTATTACAAATTTCCGGGCGGAGGAAACGAGGAGGGCGAGACTCATCTCGATACTCTGATAAGAGAAACATCCGAGGAAACCGGACTGACGCTTGACCCAGAATCGGTTCGCGAATTCGGACTTGTCAGGGAGCTTAGGAAGGATATATACTGCAATACGATATTTGAACAGATTTCATATTATTATTTTGCAGACATCAGAGAACGCGAAGAAGCCGCGCTTTGGGAATCGTTTGAGGCTGAGGCAGGTTTTTCGGCTGAATTTGTCGATATACGCCACGCGCTTGAAACGGACAAGCGTATCTCGGACATGCGCCGAAGCCGTTCGGAATTTCTGAAACGCGAGACATTTGTGCTTGAGCTTTTGCTGAGAGAACAGCTTCTTTCAAACTCCCGAAACACGGAGATTTAAATTTTTTTCTGAATACCCTTGACAAATCTTCTCAGATGTGATATACTACAACATGTTTCAGCGGGCCATTAGCTCAGTTGGTTAGAGCTACCGGCTCATAACCGGTCGGTCCGGGGTTCGAGTCCCTGATGGCCCACCATAAAAAAGCGGACAATATAGATGACATCTATATTGTCCGCTTTTTTATGCGTTTTTTGAGCTTTTTCGATAAAATCGGATTGGGAAGATAAAAAAATATTTTCAGTGTTTATTGACACGGAAAAACATATAATATATAACTAAATTATATGTTTTTAACATTGGAGGAAAAGTAAATGAAATATACAGGTGATTTCACAAAGGAAATTTCCTTTCCTTTAGGCGGTATCGGAACAGGTTCCATCGGACTTGGCGGTAATGGAAGGCTTATGGATTGGGAAATTTTCAACCGTCCTTCAAAGGGCAGTATAAACGGCTATTCGCACTTCGCAATAAAAGCTGTTAAGGATAATAAACCGATTACATATATATTAAACGGAGATATTCAGAAAGATTATGTTGGCCAATACAAGCAGAGCACATTTACAGGCTATGGCTTTGGACCCGAATCACAAAAAATGTGCGGATTTCCTCATTTTAAATACATGGAATTTGACGGAGAATTTCCGATTGCAACTTTGAAATTCAAAGATGACAAATTTCCGGCTGAAGTTAAAATGACGGCGTTTAATCCGTTTATACCATGCGATTCGAAAAATTCAAGCATACCTGCCGCTTTTTTTGAAATTGAAGTTAACAATACATCTGACGAAACACTGAAATATCAGATTGCATTTTCTGCGGCAAACCCTTATCAGGTATCCCTAAATAAGTCGGAGACAAAGAACGGTTATCATCTTTTAACATTTGAAAACGCTTCTGACGATAAAAACAGTTTTGAATACGGTGATTTGACAATTGCAACAGACTGTAAAGATACGTATATACAAGAATATTGGTACAGAGGCGGTTGGCAGGATAGCATCGTAACCTTTTGGAATGATTTTAATAACACTGAAAATCTAAAAGAAAGAACATATTCTTCGTGCGGAAGGCTTGATACGGGTACCGTTGCGGCAGAAATTGAAGTGTCACCTCAAAAAACTAAAAAAGTGAGGTTTATTCTGTCTTGGAATGTACCGAATAATTATAATTATTGGGATAAAAATTTAGACGAAAGCAACTGCCGCAATCAATGGAAAAATTATTACGCAACAATTTTTGAAAACTCTGCAAGCTCCGCAGTATATTCATTGCAGAATTGGGATAGTTTATACAACCGAACACTGCGTTTTAAAAACGCTTTGCACAGTACCTCTGTGCCTGATGCCGTAATAGATGCTGCCGCATCAAACTTGTCGGTGCTTAAATCACCTACCGTTTTGCGTCTTGAAGACGGCTCGTTTTATGGTTGGGAGGGTGTTCATGAAAAAGAAGGCTCTTGCGCGGGAACCTGTCAGCATGTGTGGAATTACGCATATGCATTGTGTTTTTTGTTCCCTGACTTAGAACGCTCTGTTAGAGATTTGGAATTCAAATACAGTACAGATGAAGACGGCAGGATGGGTTTTAGATTAATGCTTCCCATAGGCAGAAAAATGACAAATTTTCGTGCTTGTATTGACGGACAAATGGGCGCAGTTATTAAATGCTATCGCGAATGGAAAATATCAGGTGACAAAAAATGGCTTGAGGATAAATGGGATAAAATAAAAAAAGTTTTGGAATATGCCTGGAGTGACAAAAACCCCGACGAATGGGATTTTGATAAGGACGGCGTACTTGAAGGCCGTCAGCATCACACACTTGATATGGAACTGTTCGGTCCGTCCTCATGGCTTGAGGGAATGTATCTTGCGGCGCTTAAGTCCGCAGCCGAAATGGGTGAATATTTAGGTGATAATGAGAAAGCACGGGAATACCGCGAATTGTTTAATAAGGGTTATAACTGGACAAAAGAAAATCTTTTTAACGGAAGATATTTTTTCCAAAAGATTGATATAAAGGATAAAAATATAACCGATAGATTTTCGGCATCCGGCACTTATTGGAATGATGAAGCAAGGGAAATAAAATATCAGATTGCCGATGGTTCGTCAATAGATCAGATGCTTGCCCAATGGCATGCCGATATAATAGGACTTGGGGATATATTTGACAGAAAACAGGTGTATACGGCTCTTGAAGAGATGATGAAAAACAATTACAAAAACTGTATGCGTGATTTCGCGAATCCTTGGAGAGTTTTTTCTCTAAATGATGAATCGGGGACGGTTATATGTGATTATCCCGATGGTGTTAATAAGCCAAAGATACCCATTCCGTATTGTGAAGAAACAATGACAGGTTTTGAATATTCATTTGCCGGGCTTCTGTGTTCAAGAAATATGGTTAAGGACGGTGTAAAGGTTGCTTCGTCGGTACGTGAAAGATTTAACGGAAAAAAACGAAATCCCTGGAACGAATTTGAATGCGGAAGCAACTATGCCCGTTCTATGGCAAGCTACGCTCTGATTCCGATACTCAGCGGCTTTGAATTTGATTTGCCAAACAAATATATAGGATTTAAGCCATATTTAACCGATAAATTCAGAAGTTTTTGGAGTGTTGACGGCGCATGGGGAGAATTTGTGCTTGATAATAATAAAGCTGTTGTTTCCATAACGGAGGGCGAAATTCTGTTGTCATCACTTGGTTTGAAAATATGCAGCAGTATTTCTTCATTGAAGATTGACGAAATTGGCGTTGACTTTAAGTTTGAAAACGGAATAATACATTTTGAAGAGACAAAAATCTCTCAAAACATGGAGATTATTCTATAAGGTTTATGTCAAAACAAAAAAGAAAAAATCCGAACTTTTTCCGATTTGGAAACTGTTCGGATTTTCTGTTTTTTTGACCCTGTTTGCTTTAACGGCAAACAAGGGCTTTTCTTCTTTACGGTTTTGCCGTCATTTTACAAGGATTTTTTCCCATGCGGTAATCTCCGGCCATCCGTCCGTGTTAAAACAATCGCGGATACATTCGCTGTAATATGCAAGCTTATCGCCCAGTCGGGGATTTATCTTATAAATATAGCTGTATTCCATCATTGCAATCTCCATCATGGTTGCCCTGTCTTCCGTTGCGTAGCGGCAGGCATAATCATTTACAAAATAGCCTGAGTTTACATACTCCCAAATGCTGCTGCCCGACAGATCCTTATAGGTTTCCGCATACTCAAAACCCTCCGGCAAAAGCTTTTTCCAGCTATCCTCGCTGAACAGGGCTCCTTCCCTCAATTTGGCGTCCCAGGCGAGTCTGTCGTCGGTGATATGGGTAACTTCATGATAAACATTGTTCTCACATATCGTATATGCGTCAAGCGCAACAATATAGCAGTTAAACTGTTTAAGCGTAATTCCCGCATAAGTGCCTTCATAGACCGAATTATCTTTTGGGTGCAGTCCGCCGATCAGTTCAAAGATTATCGTCTGAATGTTATCGTATTTCAACTGCTCAAAGTACCCGCCGGGATATTTGGACAGAGCCTCCTCAAGCATATCAAGCGCCTGAGTGACATATCCCGAGTCGTTTACCTCATACGCGGAAAACAGTCCGTATTCAAAGGTGCACTGATCCGATATCCGTATTTCCACACCGAAACGGTCTGAAATTTTCTTTGCCCGATCATACAGAGCCGCATCCGCGCTTACTCCGCCTTTTTCCGTCTCATCCAAAAGCGGGAAATCTTCTCCGGCCACAGCCTTTTGGACGTCCCAGAACATAAGCCTGACTGTTTGATCTTCCTGCACTCCGATAAAGAAGTAACCGTTCCACACATCGCTCCACACCAGATCGGTCCCGATATAGATTGCCCGGTCTTCGGGAATCTCGCAACTTGAAATAAAGGAGCCGTCTGTATCGTACAGGGACATGACATATCCGGTGCGGTCAACTGTCATAAGCTGTCCCCGCGGCAAAAGCAGATCAAACCGATTTTCCAGCCATTCGGTCGTTTTTCTCTGACCGTCGGAAATCACATAATATGTTCCCCACTGCGCGCTGTCCCCGATCAGCCAGACATTATCGGTAAATTTTGCAGAAATAACGTCAAAGTCCACCGGAAGACGCTCCAAAATTCCGGTCTGCAGATTGAGCGCTCTGCAGACTGTCCGCTGGCTGTTCAAGTCGATATAGGATAACACCACATAATTCCCGGTTTGATTTCGGACATAAATATTCGCTGCGTTTATAAGAACGGAGTCTGTCGTCCCCGTGGCAAGATCTTTTGCAAACACGCCCTTCTGCCAGTCGATCTGGTAAAGGGTTTTCAGATTATCGCTTAAATACCAGTAATCGCCGCTTGTACCGGGCGAATAGGTTTCAATTTCGCCGAGAGCACTGTCTAAAATATATACGATTCCCAGTCCGGGATCGCAGACGCCGATTCTGTCTTTGCAGGTCCGGACGGTCACAAAACCGCTGCTCGTTATACTCAGCTTGCCAAGCAACTCTCCGCTTTCCAAAGAAATCAGCTTAAATTCGGTGCTGCAGCCGTCATCTCCGATTTTATTTGACCATAACAGCAGCGCATTGCCGAAAAGCCGCATCTCCTGAGCGGTCATTTCCTCGATCTCGGAATTGGGAAAATAGCTTAAATTGCCAAGCTCACCGATCTTTACGGCGCTGTCCATAAGCGCTGTCGATGGTTTTTCCGGTTCTTTGGTCTCGTCCTGAACGTCGGGCGGCGCCGAGGAGTCCGTTCCCGCTGTTTGCGTATCCGGGCTGCCGCCCTCTTCCGGCTTAACAAACGCGCAGCCGGACAAGATAAGGCACAATGCAAAAACAACCGCGATAATTCGTTTCATATACCATTCCCTTTTGTTAATTATTTCAGTTCACAATGATTTTCATTCGGCGCGGTAAGCCCCCGCTTTCTCATAAAACGTATCCGCGTCAGCAGACACCGGATTTTTAAACCGAATTTTATTTACAGCATTATTATTTTTTCGACGTATTTACGGATATGCTTTGTAAAAAATTTTACCGCAAGTCCTGCGCACAAGGCAGAAATAATTGTTCCCTCTCTTGTCCCGATTATTTGCCCGTTAAAAAATACCATTGATAAAACAACCGACGTTATGACGCAAAAAACGTCCAAACCCACTTTTACATATCCGAATTCCAGATGCCATTTGTCCGACACAGCCTTTACCAAAGCTTCCCCCGCGTTCAAAATCACATCGGCGATAACGGTCAGGGATATTCCGAACGCAGTAATTAATATACCCGTCAACAGCACCAGCATTTTGGAAAAATAATTATTTAACTGAACCAAAGAAATGAACATCATTCCTAAATCCGTAAACCACCCCAGAAAGAACGAAAGCGGAATTTGAAGCAGCTGATATATTTTAAAATCCTTGCGCAGAATCAATATCTGTCCCAAAATCATTACGCAGTTATTTATTATAAGCCAGTTTCCTATACTCAGCGAGGAAAATTTCAGACTCAATATGTTTGCGACCGACGAAATCGGCGAAACACCCAACGCGCTGTGTTTTGTAAAAGCCACCCCGACTCCGATAAAAAACAAGCCTGTTATAAATACCACGTATCTTTTAATCAACTCTTTTCGGTTCAAAAAACCATCTCCTTAATTTTTATTCCGCTTTCTTTTGAAAAAACCGCAGAACAGCATTTTCAGGTCGGCTTTGCCGGTATTTTTATAAAAAATATTTTATTCGACTTTACCGACAAATTCAACATGAAATATGTGAACAAAATTTCCCTTCCGCTCCTTATAACGGACTTTTTCGCGGTTTAATACGTCAAAAGCACTTGACAAACATCAGAAAATAGTATAAAACGGTTGATACAGTATAAGTTTGAATAAAACGGAGCAAATATGGCTATTAATGTAAAATGTCCGAAATGCGGAAGCGCGAAAGTCCAGCTGTCAAACGAATCAAGCAAACACGGCTGTTTTTTTATGGTTCTGTTCGGTATCTGGTATTTTATTTGGATCTTTATTAAATGGATGATCGGCATAACGGTCTTTTTCTGCTATGACTGGTGGATGGCAATTATTCATTCGGCGCTTGGAAAGGGTCATGTCTGGCAGTCAAAGAGATTTTTCTCAAACAAAAAGAAAATCTTTTATTGTCATGACTGCGGACACAATTTCAGAGCATAATTTTTTGTTCGGCAACACGATTTTAATAAAATAAACGATACATTTGAAAGCCGCGGCGCGCGGACGATTTGTTTTTGCTCTGCTTTTCACTTCTGCCCCATATTGACGCACAAATGGGACGGCTGAATGCCGTCCCATTTTCCATGCCGGTTTTTGAGTCCCGATTTCGGGTTTTCGGTTTAAATCATTCAAAAAGTCTCATGGAGATGCGGTCAATTTCCTTTGCAATCTCGGGCTTTGGCATTGCGCAGTACAAAATTGAATGCATTCCGTCTTTTTTTGACGTAAAGTACGTATAACCGTCATCATCGACACGGACAACTCCGGGATTTGTTCTGTAAAACCACGGAAGGTTTCCGAACACGCCGTAGAGCGCGGTCGCAGGGTCCCACGAATGTCTGCCGTCTTCAAAGTTAACCATACTGAACGAAAGCGAATCCGGGCTCACGCCGTATCCTGCCCTGCACATCGGACCGCCGGAAATTATATTATAGCCGGTTTCGGAAGGCAGAACCGTAATCGGAACTGGGCAGTTTTCAAAAACATATTTTGACGCCGGCACATCGCTGTTTATGTTTGCTTCTTTATCAGGAGTAATCGCTCCGTCTTCTCCGACGCGCTCGGGATAAGGCGCGTAGCCGGTTTCGTGGCTGAAATTGCCGGCAATCATCGCAACCTCGTCAACCTTTTCGCGGACAAGCTCAACGCCGCTGAGCGGGGAGAATTCGTCCGGTTCGCTTTTAAGCAGCGCGGCGAGATTCGTTAGCCAGCCGGTCAGAACAATGGTTACGTTTTCGTTTTCGGCAAGAAGACGGCGGTACATATGAACCGCGTACTCGCATTTATCGTAATCCGGTGTGTTTTCGTTTTTGAACCTAACGTCGATTTTGTAAGCGTAGCTGCGCGTTTCGGTATAATCTATCATGTTCTTCGGATGCTCCGCTTTGCTTATCGGGAGATGTCCGTAGCCGTGGCGTTCCATAATTGCGTAGGTGCATCCGATTGCGTGAGAAAGCTGTGCGGAATACGCAACGCCGAGAAGCTTGCACTCTTTCGCCCTGTCGCAGGACATAAGCACGTCAAGCGCCAGCACATCGTCGCAGTCGCCGCCGATGTCTGTATCAAAAATTATCTTTTTCATTTTTTTTTGCTCCTTTGCAGATTTAATATATATTAACATATAACGCCAAAAACCGCAACCCTTTCCGAAGCAAAAAATGCCGCGCACAGGCTTTTATTTTTTCTTTTCGTCTTTCCGGCTTGACATAGCGAGCCGTTCGCGATATACTGCAAAAGAAAAGCGCCGCCGCGCCTAAAATCGCCTTCCAAACGATTTTCAGGTATGAAAACGGGATTTTTCCGGGGGAAAATTATGTACGAAAGAATGACAGATAAACAAACCGAACCGACGATAGAAGAAATGACGGAATACTGCGCTGAAAATGCGGAACGGTTTTCTTTGATAAACGACTGGCTGACAAATACCGCCGGCACAAAACCGAAAGTTGTTTTTCCCTATGGCAATAAATACGGCTGGGGAATCGGACATTATAAAAAGAAAAAGCTTATATGCAATGTATTTGCCGAAGCCGGTGCTTTTACGGTTATGCTGAGATTGACAAACGCACAGTTTGAAAAAATATACCGTGAGCTTCAAAAATACACGCAGGAATATATTGACGCAAAATATCCCTGCGGCGACGGAGGCTGGATACATTATCGGGTCACCTGTCAAAAACATTATGAAGACATTCTGAAGCTGTTAGAAGCAAAATGCCTGTGAGATAAATCAGCCGCCCGGTTCGCTTCATCCGGTTTTGGCAAAAAAAAATGCCCGGCCGGGCATAATTCTTCACAGGCTGTTAATAAATATCTGATACAATTTTTTATGATTTTGCCGTAAATACAATATGTAAAGGAATAAATACGCATGGAAACGATTCAGGAATACAAATGTCCGTGCTGCGGCGGCGCCATTTCATTTGACAGCTCGCTGCAGAAAATGAAATGGCCTTACTGCGATACCGAATTTGAAATGGAGACTCTGCAGGGCTATGATGCCGAGCTTAAGTCCGAGCAGACGGACGATATAAAATGGGATACCGGCGCAGGAGGAAGCTGGAACGAATCGGAAACGGAAGGATTGCGGTCTTATATATGCAAATCCTGCGGAGGAGAGATTGTCGGAGACGAAACCACCGCCGCAACTTCGTGCCCTTTCTGCGGAAATCCGGTTGTTATTATGGGACAGTTTTGCGGCGCTCTGCGCCCTGATTTCGTCATTCCCTTCAAACTTGACAAAAGAGCCGCAAAGGAAGGACTTATGAAACATATTTCCGGAAAGCGCCTGCTCCCGAAAGTGTTCAAGGATCAGAATCATATCGACGAAATCAAAGGCATCTACGTTCCGTTCTGGCTTTTCGACTCCGACGCAGACGCAAGCATACGGTACCGCGCGACAAGAACCTCATCGTGGAGCGACCGGAATTTCATATATACCGAAACAAGATTTTACTCTGTTCACCGTGCGGGAACTCTGAGCTTTGAAAGCGTTCCGGTAGACGGTTCGTCGAAAATACCGAACGATCTTATGGAATCCATCGAACCGTTCGATTTTTCGGAAGCCGTTGATTTTCAGACAGCATATCTTTCCGGTTTTTTTGCGGACAAATACGACATTTCGGCAGACGAAAGTGTTGAGCGTGCAAACGAGCGCGTAAAGAATTCAACAACCGACGCTTTCTCGTCGACAGTTGTGGGATATTCGTCGGTAGTTCCGGAAAATGTCAGCATAAAGCTGAACGGAGGCAAGGTTAAATATGCTCTGTACCCGGTCTGGCTGCTCAACACCACCTGGGAAGGCAAAAAATATACCTTTGCAATGAACGGACAAACCGGAAAATTTGTCGGCGATCTGCCGGTTGACAAAAAAGCGGCGAAACTCTGGACTCTCGCCTTAACCGCGGGAATCGGAGCCGCGTCGTACGGTATCGCATGGCTTTTGTGGCTGGCGGGAATTCTTTAAGGAGGGCGGGAAAATGAAAAAAACGCTTATCACATCTCTTACGGTCATTGTAATCCTTTCCCTCACCGTTGTTTTGGCTGCCGCATCCGGCGGATTTTCCGATAAAGCTTACCGTGTCAACGACCGCGCGGATTTGCTTTCCGAAAGCGAGGAAGCCGCGCTGCTTTCAAAAGCGGACAGCACCGCGGTCAGCCTTAACTTTGACATCGCAATCTTTACGACCGAATCGCTCGGCGACTATTACTATGCAGGAGATTACGCCGACGACTTATTCGACTATAATGACTTCGGATACGGGGAGTCACGGGACGGAATCCTGCTGCTGATAAGCATGGAGGAACGCGACGTGTATATATCTACGTCCGGCTATGGTTTAACCGCGTTTACTGAGGACGGAATTGACTACATACTCGATCAGATCACGCCGAGCCTGAGCAAAGGCGATTACAGCACGGCCTTTTTCACGTTCGTCGAGCTCTGCGAGGATTTTGTAACGCAGGCAAGAACAGACAAACCTTATACCCGTTCGACTCTGCCGCGCGAGCCGTTGTCTCCGATGGCGCTTGTCGTATGCGCAATAATCGGTTTGGTTATCGCACTGATCGCGGTCGGCAGTATGAAAGCCCGGCTGCACTCCGTAAGGAGTCAGGCCGCCGCCGAAAGCTATGTACGCGAAAACAGCCTGAATATTACAGACAGCCGCGAGCTTTTCCTGTACAGAAAGGTCAGCAGAGTCGCAAAAGCATCGGACAGCAGTTCCCGAGGCGGCGGTACGCACACCTCCTCCTCAGGCAGAACGCACGGCGGAGGCGGAGGCAAATTCTGATCAAAAACAAAGAGAGGACAAGGTTTTTTCCTTTGTCCTCTTTTCGGTAAGCCCGTTTTTTGCCCGGTCCGATTCAAACCGGCGCGGGTCCGCGGCGTCATGAATTATATAAATGATTCACGCGGCATTGCGCCGGTCGTTTATATACTGAGGCTTTACTGTTTTTTTCGAGCCGAAACCAAAATCTTCGGGACGTATGCATTTCATCATAAACAGAAGCCCGAGATATACAGAAGAAGCCGAAATTATACTTAACGTCAGCGCGGCAATACCGTATGAATCCGGAAAAACCATGCGCCTCACCGTACACACAAATGCAAGCGAACCGATTATTGCAACCGTCGGAAGTAAAAAATACCTGATTTTTAATTTGAACCCAATAATCCTGCTTAGTCTCGCAACGCTGAGCGAAGCGTTAACAGCTTCGCAGACAAACACGGTAATTACATATCCGTTTATCCCGCAGACCGGCACGAGCAGCCAGACAAAAATAACGCTCAGCGACGCGTCGATAATATTGACCTTCATGGAATAAACCTGCTCGCCAAGACCCTTAAGCATGGCATCGACCGTCATATCAAGATACATAACCGGTATAAGCGGCGCGAAAACCGATATAAACCGCGACGCTTCATCATTTGAATAGACCACACCGCCAAGCTCGCCCGACATACAGGTCATAATGCCCGCGCAGCCTACTGCAAATACCAACGCGACGCGTATCATTCGTTCCGCTATTTTTGAAATTGTAATTTTATCTTTTTTTTCCTTCGCTTCGGCAAGCTCGGGAATTAACAGCCCCGAAAAAGCATTCAGCACAGCCGAAGGATACAGGACCACCGGAAACGCCATTCCGGAAAGCGCTCCGTACGACGCAAGCGACGCGGAATATGACGAACCGTTTTTTCTGAGCCCGCGCGGAATCAGAACATGTTCGAGAGTCAGCAGTCCCGATCTTACATATGCCGTAAGCGCAACAGGTATCGTTATTCCCAAAAGCTCGCCTGTAATCGAGCCGCTTTCATGACGTTTGAGTTTCTGCTCTCCTTTTTTGGGATAGTTTTTCTTTATATCGAAGAAATACATGACCCCGGCGACAACGCACGACAGAGCCTCCGCAATGCACGCGCCCCCGACAACCGCCGCGCAAGCATACTTTCTCCCGAAAGGAACAAGCCTCGCCAGCGCCAAAGACGTCAGCGTTATTTTAAAAAACTGCTCGGATATTTGCGAAAGCGCGTTTTTCGCGACTCGTCTGACTGCGTTGAAATACCCGCTCAAGGCAGATGAAAGCGCAATAAACGGAAGCGAAACCGACAGTACGCGCAGAGACAGCACCGTGTCGCTGTCCGCAAGCCACGCCTCGCCTATCACTCCGGAAAGGACAAACAGCAGTACGCCGGCCGTGCCTCCCGTCGTAAGCGAGTATTTTACGCACATTTTCATAACCGGTCTTACGCTTCCGCGGCTCATCGCCTCCGCGGTCATACGCGTTGCCGCAAGGTTTACTCCTGACGCCGCAAACGTCACCGCAAGCGTGTAAACGCTCATTACAAGCGTAAAAAGTCCGGTTCCCTCCGCTCCGAGAGTTCTTGTTACGTAGGCGTTGAACGATACGCCCACCGTACGCATTAAAAGCGACGTCAGACTCATCAGAATGCCGTTTATCAGAAATTTTCGCAGTCTGCCCAAAATTATTCGTTCCCTTCACCGTTTTTGATTCATACTGGAGTTTATTCGTCAGAAAAGTTTTTTATGAATTATTTTGTAAAACCCTTGACAATGTGAGGCGAGGGTGTTATAATGTATCGGTAAACCTAAGACAGCAGGTTAACAGTAATTGTCGAAAGACTTCCTGCCGAGGCGCACGCTATATTTTTTCCGCAGACTTAACCGTTTGGCGGAGTTGTGTGTTCCCGAGGCAAGAGCTGTAATCTTACCTGCGGGATATTTTTTTATCAGTTTAAAGAAAGGATGGTATCAAAGAATGCCCAGCGCAAAAATTCTTGAACAGAAAAAGGCAGAAACCGCTGTTCTGACAGAAAAAATAAAGAATGCGAAGTCAGGTGTTCTTGTTAATTATACCGGTATCACGGTTGAGCAGGATACGGCTCTCCGCGCGGCTCTCCGCAAGGCAGGCGTTGAATACAAGGTATATAAGAACACAATGACCGAGCGCGCCTGTGCAGAAGCCGGATATGCCGAAATGAAGGAATACCTTCAGGGCATGACCGCTCTCGCAACCAGTGCAAACGACGAAGTTGCTCCGGCAAAAATTCTCAAGGAATACGCCGACAAAATCGAAACATTTGAACTTCTCGCCGGATTTATCGACGGCAAAACCGTTGATAAGCAGGGCGTAGCCGCTCTCGCTGAAATTCCGAACAAGGACACCCTCGTTTGCAAGATCATGATGGGTATGCAGTCGCCTCTCTACGGTCTCGCATATGCACTCCAGGCTATTATCGACAAGTCCGGAGAAGCTCCCGCCGAAGCTGAATCGGCTCCCGAGGCTGCGGAATAATAACCGCCGCTTCCCAAAAAATAATTTGATTATATTTTTACATTAACGGAGGTAAAATAAAATGGCTACCGAAAAAACTCTTGCTTTACTTGAAGAAATAAAGGGACTCACAATACTTGAAATGGCTGATCTCGTTAAGGCGCTCGAAGAAGAATTCGGCGTTACCGCTGCTCCCGTTGCCGTTGCAGGCGGAGCTGCTCCCGCTGCTGCCGCAGCTGAGGAAAAGACCGAGTTTGACGTTGTTATGACCAGCTTCGGCGCAAAGAAGCTTGACGTCATCAAGGTTGTCCGTGAGCTCACCGGTCTCGGACTTAAGGACGCAAAGGATCTTGTTGAATCCGTTCCGAAGCCTGTTAAGGAAGGCGCTTCCAAGGAAGATGCAGAGAACATGAAGAAGGCTCTCGAAGAGGCAGGCGCAACCGTCGAGCTGAAGTAATCCGGCAAGACACAAAAAATGTTTTTAAAGCGGCGTCAGGTTTTTTACCCGGCGCCGTTTTTCTTTGTTCTGTCTTTTTGTTTCCATGCCTTATCTCCCTGCCCGCTTTTTCGTTACGGCGGCTTTTTTTATTTTGGCTTTGCCGAACGAAGGGACAGATACTTTTTTCGGCAGGCAGGTATTTGCCGGTTTATACTTGACAATGAAAAGCATATATTGTAAAATAAAATGAAAAACGTAAACGACGGCACAAAAGCGTCTGTGCTTTCGGGAGGTGAAAGAAACGACACCTGTTCAGCTTGAAAAAACTTTTTCTCGCATACCGACGCTTGAAACCGAGCGGCTGACCCTAAGGAAAATGATTCCGGGCGACTGCGACGATATGTACGCTTATTCGAAGCTCGAAGAGGTTACGAAGTACCTTTTGTGGGATCCGCATCCCGATCGGAATTATACGTACAGATATTTAAACAGTCTTCAGTCCCAATACAAGGCCGGAACATTCCACGACTGGGGCGTTGTTTTCCGCGAAAACGGGAGGCTGATAGGAACCTGCGGCTTTACGTCATTTGACCTGAACAACGGCAGGGGCGAGGTTGGATACGTTTTCAATCCGGAATACTGGGGACGCGGAATTGCACCGGAAGCGCTGCTCTGCGTCATGGCGTTCGGCTTCCGCGAGCTGGAGCTAAACCGGATCGAGGCGCATTACATAGACGGCAACGAACGAAGCCGCAGGGTTATGGAAAAATGCGGCATGACTTTTGAGGGTATCCACAAAGAGTATATGTACATAAAGGGCAAATACCGCGACATCGGTTTTTGTGCGGAGACAAAAAAAGAATTTGAAAAGAAATATGCCGGCATAAATCTCGGCGAAGAGCGCAGAGGACTTTTGTCCCGGCTCTGGTAAAGGAAGGAAAAATCACGGATCATGGAACTCAAGCACCTTATAGACTATTGCGACATCACCGATACCGACCTTGAAGAAATATACGAGCTTGCCGCCGACATAATAGCATCTCCGCGCAAATACGCGTCCGCGTGCAGCGGAAAGATAATGGCGACTCTTTTTTATGAGCCGAGCACAAGAACGCAGCTTTCGTTTCAGACCGCGATGATGCGGCTTGGAGGCACGGTAATGGGCTTTTCCGACCCGAATTCAAGTTCGGTCAAAAAAGGAGAGAGCCTACGCGACACCGTCAAGGTCATTTCAACCTACGCCGATATAACCGTCATCCGCAACCCGGTCGAAGGCGCAGCCTACGCAGCGTCTCTTTATTCGTCCGTACCGGTTATTAACGCCGGAGACGGCGGACACCTTCATCCGACTCAGACTCTCGCCGACATTTTCACAATACGCCGGCACCGCGGAAACTGCGACGGACTTTGCATAGGCTTCTGCGGCGACCTGCTCTACGGCAGAACCGTACATTCGCTGATTTCGGCGCTTATGAGGTATAAAAATGTCCGTATCAGACTCATCTCAACTCCTCAGCTGACTATTCCCGAATATCTGAGAGATAAACTAGACCGTGCGGGCATAGAATACAGTCTGCATCAGACCATCGACGAGTGCATAGGAGAGCTCGACGTGCTCTATATGACAAGAATACAGAAAGAACGGTTTTCAAGCGAGGATGAGTACCGCAGGCAGGCGGGCGTGTACGTCCTTACGGAAGAAAAAATGAAGGCCGCGCGAAGCGACATGATCGTTATGCATCCTCTGCCGAAGGTTGACGAAATCAGCTTCGGAGTTGACGACGACCCGCGCGCTGCATATTTCGACCAGGTCAGAAACGGTCTTTACGTCAGAATGGCGCTTATACTGCTCATGTGCGGCGCGAACGGCGAAAAGTATGAAAGCAGGATATATCCGCCGCCTGCGCACGAACGCTGCTGCCGAAATCCGCGCTGCATAACAAATTTTGAAAAATATCTTCCCGAGATGTCAAAGCGCGTCGGAGAACGTCAAGCATGCGCATACTGCGACTGCCTTAAGTAATATAATTTTATAGAACAAAAATATTTATAATTTTGGAGAATGATATAATGAACGACAAGACACTTCTTGAATATGCCGGCTCATTTAAGACGGAGGGCGCTCCGGTCAGCGTTGAGCCGCTGCTTACCGGCCACATCAACAAAACCTTTATCGTAACGGACGACACCGGAAGACGTTACCTGCTTCAGAGAATAAACACAAATGTTTTCAAGCGCCCGGTTGAACTCATGGAAAACATTGATAAAGTCACCTCTTTTCTGCGCAAAAAGATCGCCGCAACAGGCGGAGACCCGAACCGCGAAACACTTACCCTGGTCAATGCCCGTGAAGGAGGACTTTACGTTGTTGACAGCGAAAACAGCTACTGGCGTATGTACGACTATGTTGAAGACACAATAACGTATCAGTCGGTCGAGCGTCCCGAGCTCTTTTACAATGCCGGATGGTCGTTCGGAAACTTTCAGCGTCTGCTGAGCGATTTTCCCGCCGACACGCTTCATGAAACAATTCCGAACTTCCATAACACCGCAAGCCGCTTCAACGACCTTATGACGTCGGAAAAGCTGAACAAATCCGGAAGAGCCGGCGAAGTCACCGCAGAGCTTAACTTTATCAAGGAAAGAAAGGACGTCTGCTCATATATTCTCGACGGTATCAAAAGAGGCGACTTCCCTCTCCGTGTTACCCACAACGACACAAAGCTGAATAACATACTCATGGATCCAAAGACAGGACGCGGCGTATGCATAGTCGATCTTGACACCGTTATGCCCGGCTCGGTGCTTTACGATTTCGGCGACAGTATAAGATTCGGAGCGTCGAGCGCGGCCGAGGACGAACGTGATCTCGACAAGGTTTATATGCGTCTGGATCTGTTTGAAGCGTTTGCCAAAGGCTTTATTGAGGGGCTTGACGGTTCTCTCAGCGAAGCCGAAATCAGAGGTCTTCCCATGGGAGCGGTCATTATTACGCTTGAGACCGGAATCCGTTTCCTTGCCGATCATATAGACGGCGACACATATTTTGCAATTCATCGCGAGGGACATAATCTTGACCGTGCGCGCACCCAGCTTAAGCTTGTTGCCGACATGGAAAAGAAGATGCCCGAGATGAACGCGGTTGTTGAAAAGCTGATTAAGAAATTCACAAAATAATCCCGACATTCAAAAGAAAGGTTAACAAAAAATGATAAAAGTTACAATCTGGAACGAATTCAGACACGAAAAAGAGGACGCGGGAGTCAAGGCAATATACCCGGACGGTATTCACGGGTTTATTGCGGACTTTCTTCGCAGCGACGATATCGAAGTTACGCTTGCGGCGCTCGACGATCCCGACTGCGGACTTCCGGACGAGGTTCTCAACAACACCGACGTTCTTATGTGGTGGGGACACTGCTGCCATCATCTCGTACCCGACGCGCTTGTTGAAAAAATAAAAAACCGTGTATTCAACTTCGGAATGGGCTTCATTCCGATGCATTCCGCTCATATGTCAAAACCCTTCAGAGCAATCGTCGGAACGAGCGGAAACCTTCTGTGGGGCGACGAGCAGAAGGAAATCATCTGGAACATAAAGCCGTCTCATCCCATAGCTGAAGGAGTTCCGGAACACATCATCATCGAAAAAGAGGAAATGTACGGCGAGCCCTTTATGATTCCCGAGCCCGACGAGCTTGTTTTCAGCAGCTGGTTTGAGCACGGCAACATATTCCGTTCGGGCTGCTGCTTCTACCGAGGACTCGGAAGAATATTCTATTTCCAGCCCGGACATGAGTCCTGCAGGAGCTTCTATGATCCCAATGTTCAGCGCATACTCAAAAACGCGGTTCACTGGGCTGCGCCTTTGGCAAAAGCCGAAAGATATCCTTCCTCCTGCGACTACTACGGCAAACTTGTCTGAAAAGACGGTACAATCAAAAAAAAACACAAAAATTCACGGATTCCGGTCAAACCTGCCGGGTCCGTGTTTTTTTATTGCCGAAAGTCTGTAAATGAGACGGATGCGGCATTGACAATGTCGCAATATGTGATATAATGTATAATGAGGTAATTTGGGAAATTACATTGCCTCACATAGACTCATGTGAATTATGACAATGCGAGCAGAATGAGTTGATATAGAGAAAGAGGAAAAAAATATGGACATTTTCGCATTATTGACTATGCTCGGAGGACTGGCGCTGTTCCTTTACGGGATGCATGTTATGGGAGAGGGCCTGGAAAAGCTTTCCGGCGGACGGCTTGAGCATATTCTCGAAAAAATGACGGATACTCCGCTCAAGGGCGTGCTGCTCGGAGCCGTTGTCACGGCGGTTATACAGTCGTCGTCCGCAACAACCGTTATGGCTGTCGGATTTGTTAACTCCGGAATGATGACGCTGACTCAGTCGATCGGCATCATCATGGGGGCAAACATCGGAACAACGGTAACGGCATGGCTTCTGAGCCTTGCCGGAATCGAGGGAAGCAACGTGTTTATCAGCCTTCTCAAACCGTCGTCTTTTTCACCCGTTGTCGCTGCCATCGGCGTAATTCTGCTTATGTTTACGAAAAAGCAGAAGAACAAGGACGTCGGAACAATTCTTATCGGATTTGCCGTGCTCATGTTCGGTATGCAGACTATGTCCGACGCAGTTAAACCCCTGGCCGACGTTCCGGAATTCGGCAATATACTGATTAAGTTTTCAAATCCGCTGCTCGGTCTTGCCGCAGGATTGCTTCTGACTGCCGTAATTCAATCGTCGTCTGCCTCGGTTGGTATACTGCAGGCGCTTTCCGCAACCGGAAGCGTCAGTATCGCCTCAAGCATTCCCATCATACTCGGTCAGAATATCGGAGCTTGTTCCGCAACGCTTATTTCGTCAACAGGCGCAAATAAAAACGCAAAGCGCGTTGCCATAGTTCATCTTTATTTTAATTTAATCGGCGCGGCCGTTTTTCTGGGAGGGTATTATCTTCTCACACTGTTTTTTGATTTCTCGTTTGCAAAAAGCGCAATAGACGCAAGCGGCATAGCGACGATACACACATGCTTCAATCTGATAACGACGGTTTTGCTGTTTCCTTTCTCAAAACAGCTTGTCAAACTGGCGTCGATTACATTGCGCGACAAAGAAAAAACTCCCGCCGCCGAGACCGACAGCAAGCCAGTCATTATACTTGACGAAAGATTTCTGAACACACCGTCATTTGCGGTTGAGCGCTGCCGCGAGGCTACGGTCGATATGGCAAAGCTCTCCCACAAAGCAATAACCGACGCGCTTGACGCGATGGAAAATTACTCTCAGGATAAAATAGACGGCGTTGTTAAAAACGAGGATAAGCTCGACGAATACGAGGACAAGCTCGGATCGTATCTCGTAAAGCTCAGCTCAAAGGCGTTGTCAGAGGGCGACAGCCGCCAGATCTCAAAGCTTCTTCATTCGATCGGAGATTTTGAGCGTATAGGGGATCACGCGCTGAACATTTCGGATTCGGCAAAGGAAATGCATAAAAAGGGCATAAAATTCTCGGACGAAGCTCTGGCAGAGCTTGAGGTCATCGTAGGAGCGCTGAGAGAGATCGTAAGTATGGCTATACAGTCGTTTGAAAATGCGGATCCGCAGCTTGCCGCAAACGTAGAGCCGCTTGAACAGGTCATAGACGACCTTAAGGACGAGCTCAAAGAACGTCATATAAACCGTCTCCAGAAGGGGCTTTGCACAATCGAGCTTGGATTCATACTTTCGGACGTTCTGTCAAATATAGAACGCATTTCGGATCACTGCTCAAACATTGCGGTGTGCGTAATCTCGCTTGAGGAATCGCAGTTCGATACTCACGAATACCTGAACAGAATAAAAAATTCCGGCGAAAAGAATTTCACAGAGGCGTTCCGGGCATACGGAAAGAAATACTCGCTTCCGAGATGAGCTTATTTCAAGGCTGATAATTTATAACAATAATGCGCGGTTATTTGTGATTTCTTATTGAAATTCTCCAATTTATAGTGTATAATATCTCCAATACGGCGAAAGTCGGTTTTCATCAGAGAAAGGAACGCACGATTATGAAAAAATCGCTTAACGCATGGACTGTCGACGAAAAAACCGGTATGCGCGAGACGTTCGCGCTCGTCAAAGCAGCGGGTTTTGACGGAATTGAGCTGAACGTGGACTCTCTCGAGAGCGCGTCAAAACATAAGCTGACGCTTGAAACAACCCGCGCCGAGCTTGACGAAATCAAAAAGTATTCGGAGGAATACGGGCTTCCGGTCGTCAGCATATCGTCGTCGATTTGGCGCGGCATGGCCGAAAATCACGATTATTGTGAAAGGCTAATGACAAAACAGCTTGAATGCGCTGCGGCGCTCGGAGCAAAAGGAATTCTGACCGTCCCCGGCGGCATGAACGAGAATGTTACGCTAAAAAAGGCTTACGAGTCGTCGCTTGAATTCGTAACAAAAATGGTTCCGGTCATCGAGGCCTCCGGAGTATACTGCGGCCTTGAAAATGTATGGAATACGTTCTTCACCTCTCCGTACGAAATGGCGTATTTTATTGACGCAACCGGCTCCGAGCGGGTCTGCGCGTACTACGACGTCGGAAACGTCGTTGCGTTCTCAACGACGGAGCATTGGATCGAGGTTCTCGGCAGCCGTATACAAATGGTACACGTTAAGGATTTCAAACGTACAAACGGCGGCATCAACAGCGGAGGCGCTTTCGTAGACTTTTTTGAGGGCAGCGTAAACTGGCAGAAAGCGGTTAAGGAGCTTAAGAAAGCGGGATTTGACGGGTATCTGACAGCCGAGGTCTTCAAGGGCGGTCTTCCGATGTCGTTTGAAGATTATTACGCAAAAACGTCACGGTCTCTCGATCAAATACTTGAGTTTGAACATTAACAACATTATTTTATAAAAACAGGAGAATATCATGGAAAAACTTAGATGCGTGCTTATCGGATGCGGCGGTATCGGCTCATATCATCTTGGCAATCTCATGAAACATGAAGACATAGCCGAAGTTGTCGGATTCTGCGATCTCATTCCGGAAAAAACTGAGAAATTTGTCGGCTGGTATCACGGCAGGGGCAAACGCTACACAGACTATAAGGTCATGTACGACGAGCTGAAGCCCGACGCCGCGTTCATTTGCGTGCCGCCTTACTGTCACGGCGAAATCGAATTTGAAACGATAAAGCGCGGAATACACTTTTTCGTTGAGAAACCGGTTACGCTTGATCTTGACCTTGCTTACGAAATACGAGACAAAATCGCCGAAGCGGGACTTATAACCGCCGTAGGCTTCCAGTGCCGTTACCACAAGATTAACGATTCCGCAATCAGGTTCTGCCGTTCAAACGAAATCGCATTTATCAGCTGCACAAGATTCGGCGGAGTTCCCGAAGCTTTCTGGTGGAAGGACAAAAGCCTTTCGGGCGGACAGCTTGTTGAACAGACTATACATAATGTCGACGCAATCAGATATATTGCCGGCGAGGTTGAGGAGGTTTGCTCCTTCAATACAAGCGGTTTTGTCAGAGAGATCGAAGACTACAAAACAGACGATCTCACAACGACCATATTCCGCATGAAATCCGGCGCGCTCGGCACAGTAAGCAGCGGCTGCTATTCACTCAACGGAAACTCTTTCAAATCTTCTCTTGTTTTCAGCTCAAGAGAAAAACGCTGCGAGTACTATCTGTGCGACAGAGTTGAAATATTCGGAGAGAACGCCGAAGAAGCCGAAAAGAGCGAAGGATTTGTCATCAAGGGCGACGGCGGTCTCGGAAGCTCCGGCGAGGCGATAACATACAGATTCCCGGACGACGATTTCGGCGCGGTATGCGACCGTACGTTCCTCGAGGCCGTAATTTCCGGCGATCCGTCAAAGATTCGCTCGCCTTATTCCGACGCCGTAAAGACACTTGCGCTTGTTCTCGCGTGCAATAAATCCATGCAGACGCACAAGCCCGAAAAAGTCGATATCAGATAATTACCGCTCCGTCTTTTTTAAAAGACGAAAGAATAAAAATATTATTCTTATTCTTATTCTTTTTCTTCTTCTTTTTCTTCTTCTTTTCCTTGTCAGCGAACGCAAGCGACCGCAAACAAACAACTGCGGCCGTTTGCGTTTTTTATTTAAACAAAAAAAGCCTGCGTTTCGCAGGTCCGGACCGACAAAGGTTGCCTTAGGATTATAATCCTGCCTTTCGGTAACATTCCTTTCGCCGTACGGTTATATGCTAACGTGCGTCAGCGCCCGATTTTTTCAAAAGCTCATAAAAATGAAATAACCCCCGAGCCGCACACCTTTCTTTACAGGCTTAACGCGCAGCTGGGGGGTTATTTCCACGGATTCTTGATATCCAGCATCTTTTAACCTCTCTTTCCCGGATTTCGGACACCGTTTCTTTCATACTGTTCACGACACACTTCAATCTATATAAAATCTCTAAGCGAGATCAGCCCAGTGTCTGTCGCTGTCTGATTATGCGGCGTACGATTTAAGGAGACTAACTGTACAACGGTATCACCATCCCTTCTTTGTTCCGGTGAATTCATGAACGCCGCCTTATGCGGGCGATTCTTTGTACTTGTCGGTTTGTTCCTTACGATTATAATATACCATAACCGCGATTTCTTTTCAAGCTGTATTATATACGAAAATGTATCCGCGTATTTGTGCATAGTGACGTATTTTCGGCGCAAAAGTTAAGAATTATTGAAGAATATGCAAAAAGAATCACCTTGACCGAGGCTGTTCCGGGCATTTTAAGCCGCAGAAAATTTTTTCTTGCCGAGGCAATCCCGCGCCTTGCTTTTTCCGGTTGAAATTATATGAAAATAAACCGTTTTTTTTCGATAAAAAAACTTTAAAAAGTTTGTATTTTTATGTTCCATTTTTAAATATTTTGTGATATAATGAAAATGAGGAGATTTTTGAAAAGCAATCTCGCTCAAAAAAATATATTTCAACCGACAGGCATACGAGCGGATTTTCGGCAGTCTCGGAAGCGTCGTAAATGCGCTGCAAACAAATCCCCCGACGGATATATCTTATTTGCAAAGCCGTTATGAAAAATAAGCAATTCACAACGACATAAATCGATGATATAATACTATTGTTAAGATTGTAATAATTATTTCCTGCCCCAATCTTATAATCCGGCGCAAAAGTGCCTTTCGGCAGCAGGCAGCCACAGACCCGCCGCTTAGAACTTCCGGCACGTACAGCGCAGGTATTCTCGTCCGTTTTGACGGCGGCGTCGGAGCATCACGCTCAATTATCCGCCGTTCACCGGAATTAAAGCGGCTGCTTTGCAGCAGCCGCTTTAATTCCGATTTATATCGATAATAATATTACCGATTTATTTGCGTTATTTCGCCAAAAATCGGTTATATTGCATAAATAACCTTTTTTCGTATTCAAAATATATAATATATTAAGGGAGTCCAACAAATGACAAACAACAAAACAGTATTGAAATGGCTCGAAGAAATGAAAGAGCTGGTTAAGCCCGACGAAGTTATATGGATAGACGGCAGCGAAGAGCAGCTTGAAGCGCTCCGCAAAGAAGCTGTTTCTACTGGAGAAATGATTAAGCTGAACGAGGAGAAGCTTCCCGGATGCTATCTCCACAGAACAAAACCGAACGACGTTGCCCGCGTTGAGGACCGCACGTTTATCTGCACGTCCGACAAGGAAACCGCCGGTCCGACAAACAACTGGTGCGCTCCGGCTGAAATGTACAAAAAGCTATACGATATCGCACGCGGCACGTATCAGGGCCGTATGATGTACGTTATACCCTATTCCATGGGTCCGGTCGGCTCTCCGCTTGCAAAAATAGGCATCGAGGTTACCGATTCAATCTACGTCGTACTCAACATGAGCATAATGACACGCGTCGGACAGAAAGTGCTTGACGTGCTCGGCGACAGCAACGACTGGGTTCGCGGACTTCACGCAAAATGCGACGTTGACCCCGAAAAGCGCTATATTTGCCACTTCCCGGAGGACAACACGATCATATCCGTCAATTCTGCATACGGCGGAAATGTTCTGCTCGGCAAGAAGTGCTTTGCGCTGCGCATAGCGTCCTACCAGGGCTGGAAGGAAGGCTGGATGGCTGAACACATGCTCATTCTCGGACTTGAGAACCCCCGCGGAGAAATCAAGTACGTTGCGGCTGCTTTCCCTTCCGCATGCGGAAAGACCAATCTTGCGATGCTTATTCCGCCGGAATATCTGCGTAAGAAGGGCTATAAGATCTGGACCGTCGGAGACGATATCGCATGGATGAGAATCGGCAGTGACGGCAGACTTTATGCGATAAATCCTGAAAACGGATTCTTCGGCGTCGCTCCCGGAACAAACGAGCATTCAAACTTCAACGCTCTTGAAAGCACAAAGAAAAACACTATCTTTACAAACGTCGCTCTTAACCTCGACGACAATACGGTTTGGTGGGAAGGACTCAACAAGGATCTTCCCGCAAACGCGCTCGACTGGAAGGGCAACCCCTGGGATCCCGCAAAATTCGACAAGAAGGACAAGACGACCTGCGCCGCTCATCCGAACTCACGCTTCACCGCGCCCGCCGTCAACTGTCCCTGCATTTCATCCGAGTTTGACAAGGGCGCCGGCGTTCCGATATCCGCGATCATCTTCGGCGGACGCCGCGCAAAGTGCGCTCCCCTTGTATACCAGTCGAAGAACTGGGTAAACGGCGTATTTGTCGGCTCTGCAATGGCGTCCGAGACGACGGCTGCGGCTGCCGGAGCAGTCGGAGTTGTCCGCCGCGATCCCATGGCTATGCTTCCGTTCTGCGGATACCATATGGGAGATTATTTCCGTCACTGGCTCGATATGGGCGAGAAGCTCGGCGACAAGGCTCCTAAAATATTCAACGTAAACTGGTTCCGGACCGACGACGAAGGCAACTTTATATGGCCCGGTTTCGGAGCCAATATGCGCGTACTCAACTGGATTATCGACCGCTGCGAGGGCAAGGCTGACGCTGTTGAAACGGCGATCGGATATGTTCCGAGACCCGAGGACATCGATCTTGAAGGACTTGATATGGACATCGAAACCCTTAAGTCCATACTTAAGGTCGACAAGGACGTCTGGGAAAAGGAAGCCGAAGAGATCGAGGAGCACTACAAAAAATTCGGCGACAAGCTTCCCGAAGAGCTGAGAGAACAGCTTGAATCCTTGAAATCGGCGCTGGCTAAGCTTTAATAAAGCAGAGAATCCCGTACGATTGAAGCATTTCAGCGGCGGCACCGCCGGACAGACCGGCATTCCGCCGCTGAATCACGATATAATATAAATTTTATATTATATTAATTACAGGAGAACGAATAATGAATAAAATATCAATTATCGGAACAGGCAGCGTAGGCTCAACTATTGCATATACTCTCACAGTAATGGGAATTGCTTCCGAGATCGTTATGATCGACATCAACAGCGAAAAAGCCATGGGCGAGGCGCTTGACATCAGACAGGGCACGCCGTTTTGCGGCGCTTGTTCGATCTATGCCGGAGATTACCGCGACACTTCCGGATCCGACATAGTGATAATTACGTCCGGCATAGCGAGAAAGCCCGGACAGACAAGACTTGAGCTTGCCCAGACCAATGTTAACATAACGAAGTCGATAATTCCCCAGATAACGAAATACGCGCCGGACGCCATCTACATAATTGTAAGCAACCCGGTCGATATACTGACCTACACATTCAATAAGATGTCGGGGCTTCCCGAGAACCGCATAATCGGCTCCGGCACGATACTTGATACTGCGCGGCTTCGTTCGAGACTTTCAGAATATTACAACATAAATCAGAGCAACGTTCATGCGTACGTATTCGGAGAGCACGGAGATTCTTCATTTATCCCCTGGTCGGTCGCAAATATTTCAAACGTGCCGATAAGCGAGTGTCACGAGCTGATAAAAACGCCCGGCATCGAAACTCCGGAGCTTGACTACGACGAAATTGAGCAGTATGTCAAGAAGTCCGGCGGACGCGTTATCGCGCGCAAGGGCGCGACATTTTACGCAGTCTCGGTGTCCGTATGCCATATCTGCAAATGCCTGCTCGGCGGCATTGATACGACTATGACAATATCGACAATGCTTCACGGCGAATACGGCATCGAGGACGTATGTCTAAGCACGCTGAATCTTGTCGGACACGACGGCATCAGGGGCAAGGTTAACGTAACGCTGACCGAAGAGGAGAATGCAAAGCTCCGTTTCAGCGCGGATACGCTTAAGGAAGTTTTAAGAAACCTCAATATATAAGAAAAGAGGAAAACATACATAATATGGAATTCCGAATCGAACATGACTCGATGGGAGAAATGAAAGTTCCGGCAGACCGGCTTTGGGCTGCGCAGACTCAGAGAAGTCATGAAAATTTCAAAATCGGCGTTGATATCGAAACAATGCCAAGAGAGATTACCCACGCTTTCGGCATACTGAAAAAAGCGGCAGCTCAGGCAAACGCCGAGCTTAAACCGGAAAAAATGACTGCGGAAAAGCTCGACGCCATAACAAAGGCTTGCGACGAGGTCATTTCAGGTGAGCTGAACGGACATTTTCCGCTTGTCGTATGGCAGACCGGTTCAGGCACTCAGTCAAACATGAACGCAAACGAGGTCATTGCCAACCGTGCAAACCAGATTGCGCAGAAAAAGCTTTGCCATCCGAACGACGATATAAATATGAGTCAGTCGTCAAACGACACGTTCCCGACCGCCATGCATATATCCGCGGTCATTTCGATAGAGGATAAGCTTATTCCCGCGATTGAATCGCTGATTTCAACCTTCAGGCGTCTGGAGGAGGAAAACGAGGGTATCGTTAAGTCGGGACGCACACATTTGCAGGACGCTACTCCGATTAAGTTCAGTCAGGAAATCTCCGGCTGGAGATCAAGTCTTGAACGCGACGTTGAACTGCTGAAGCTGTCGCTCAAGCCGCTTTACGAGCTTGCGCTCGGCGGAACTGCCGTCGGAACGGGTCTGAACGCGCCTGCAGGCTTTTCGGAGCTTGTCGCCCAAAAAACCGCGGAGCTTACCGGCAAGCCTTTTGTTACGGCGCAAAATAAATTCCACGCGCTCACGTCCAAAGACGAGCTTGTTTTCGCTCACGGCGCAGTCAAGGCCACCGCATGCGATATGATGAAGATCGCCAACGACATTCGCTGGCTTGCGTCCGGTCCCCGCGACGGGCTCGGCGAGATACACATTCCCGAAAACGAGCCCGGTTCGTCTATAATGCCCGGAAAGGTAAATCCGACGCAGTGCGAGGCGGTCACTATGGTCGCCGTACAGGTTATGGGTAACGACGTTGCGGTTTCAATGGCGGCGTCGCAGGGTAATTTTGAGCTGAATGTATTTATGCCCGTCGCAATTTACAACTTCCTGCAGTCCGCGCGTCTGCTTGCGGAGGCAATCGTTTCGTTCAATACAAACTGCGCTTCCGGCATAACCGCAAACAGAGAGAAAATGTATCACAACCTTCATAATTCGCTTATGCTCGTAACCGCGCTCAATCCTTATATAGGTTATGAGAACGCGGCGAAAACCGCAAAGAAAGCATATAAAGACAACATCTCTCTGAAAGAAGCCTGCGTTGAACTCGGATTCCTGACTGCCGAAAAGTTTGACGAAGTATTTCATCCGGAGCAGATGGTCTGATACCGGATCACACTGGAGGTTAAAATGAAAGTCAGTTACTATCCCGGCTGCACCCTCCGGACCAAGGCCAAGGAGCTTGACCGCTATGCGCGCAAGTGTGCCGAGGTTCTCGGAGTGGAGCTTTACGAGATCGAAAATTGGCAGTGCTGCGGAGGCGTTTTCGTAAGCGCAAAGGACGAAATCGCCTCCAAGCTCCCGGCGGTTCGCGCTCTTATTTCCGCAAGGGAGCAATCGCAGCCTTTGGTTACGGTTTGCTCTGCCTGCCATAACGTTATAAAACAGACAAATCACGCCATGAGCACGGACGAAGATTTTGCAAAAAAGGTAAATCTGTATATGACGCAGGATAAAAATCCGCCTGCGGAATATCACGGCGAGACCGAGGTTTTCCATTATCTTGAGCTTCTCCGCGACGTCATAGGCTTTGAAAAGATAAAATCGGCGGTCGTAAACCCGCTTTCCGGAAGAAGGATCGCGGCGTATTACGGCTGTCTGCTTCTGCGTCCCGGAAAGGTTATGGGCTTCGACGACGCCGAAAACCCCAGCATCATCGAGGAATTTATAAAAGCTCTGGGCGCCGAACCGGTTGTTTATCCGATGAGAAACGAATGCTGCGGAGGTTACGTTGCGCTTGAGGACGCCGGATCGGCTGCCAGAAAATCGGCTGCTGTTTTTGAAAGCGCCGCAAGCCACGAGGCTGATACAATTGTCACCGCCTGTCCGCTGTGCAGATACAACCTCATCAAAAACGGAAGCCGTATCCCGGTCGCATACTTTACAGAGCTGCTTGCCGAGGCGCTCGGCGTAAAGGAGGCAGTCGATGCAGAATAAAAACGACAGAAAGAAAGAACAGATACTGCGCATGAGCGGCGTCAATCCGCTTAAATGCATGCGCTGCGGGAAATGCACCGCAACCTGTCCTTCTTTTGAAGAAATGGAATATCATCCGCATCAGTTCGTATACATGGTCGAAACGGGCGATATTGACGCGCTCTTAAAGTCGGACTCGATTTATAAATGTCTGTCCTGCTTTGCGTGCGTTGACAGGTGTCCGAGAGGAGTTGAGCCTGCAAAGCTCGTTGAGGCGATACGTTTGACCGTTATACGCGAAAAGGGCGCAAACCATATGACCGCCGACGACATACCGAAAATTATTGACGACGATATGCCGCAGCAGGCTGTAATGAGCGCTCTGCGCAAGTACGCCAAGTAAGAAAGGAGAAACAGACTTATGCAAAGAATCGGAGTTTTTGTCTGCCACTGCGGCACAAACATTGCCGGAACAGTTGACGTCAAGGCTGTCGCAGAGGCGCTTAAAAACGAGCCGGGTGTCGTTTTCTCCGCCGAATATCAGTACATGTGCTCTCAGGCGGGTCAGGACCTTATCAAAAACGCCGTCCGCGAGCACAATCTGACGGGTATTGTGGTGTGCTCATGCTCTCCGCGTATGCACGAGACAACTTTCCGCAAAACCGCGGCTGCCGCCGGCCTTAACCCCTATATGGTCGAGATTGCGAACATCCGCGAGCAGTGCTCGTGGGTACACAAAGATATGCCCGTGGGAACAGAAAAGGCGATCATTCTCGGCAAAGCCGCGATTGCAAAGGTTAACCTGAACGCTCCGCTGACGCCGGGAGAAAGCCCGGTTACGAAAAGGGCGCTTGTTATCGGAGGCGGAATAGCCGGAATACAGACCGCGCTCGACATAGCGGACGCCGGATTCCCGGTCGATATAGTTGAAGTCAAGCCGACTATCGGCGGAAAAATGGCTCAGCTCGACAAAACCTTCCCGACGCTCGACTGCGCCGCTTGCATCCTTACTCCCAAAATGGTTGACGCGGCTCAGAACGATAAGATACGTATATTCTCATATTCCGAGGTAGCCGAGATCAAGGGCTTTGTCGGTAATTTTGACGTTAAAATCAAAAGGAAAGCAAGATATGTAAAGGAGGATGTGTGCACCGGCTGCGGACTCTGTACCGAAAAATGTCCTCAGAAAAAAATTCCGAACGAGTTCAATCTCGGAATGGACAACAGGCGCGCGATATACATACCCTTTGCACAGGCGGTTCCGAAGGTTGCAACCATCGATCCCAACCACTGCATGATGCTTAAAACCGGCAAGTGCGGCATATGCTCAAAAGTATGTACGGCGGGCGCGATAGATTATAAAGCGAAAGACGAATATATTGAAGAAAAATACGGAGCCATCGTCGCCGCAACAGGGTTCAATCCGATCTCCATGGAGAAATTCGACGAATTTGCCTACTCGCAGTCGAAGGACGTCATAACCTCGCTTGAGCTTGAGAGACTCATGAACGCCGCCGGACCGACGGGAGGAACATTGCTTCGTCCGTCCGACGGAAAGCATCCTCATAAAATCGTATTCGTACAGTGTGTCGGCTCGCGCTGCTCGGCGTGCGCCGATAAAGGCAAGGAATACTGCTCGAAGATATGCTGTATGTATACGGCAAAGCACGCAATGCTCATACGCGACAAGTATCCGGACACGGACGTTTACGTATTTTATATCGATGTCCGTACGCCCGGCAAAAATTTTGACGAATTCTACCGCCGCGCAGTTGAGGAATACGGCGTTCATTATATAAAGGGTATGGTCGGAAAGGTCGCGCCGGAGAACGGCGTCCTCAAGGTTCAGGCGTCCGATCTTATCTCGGGAAAGCAGCTTCATATCGACGCGGATCTGGTTGTGCTTGCCGCGGCAATCGAGCCGGACAAATCCGCGCGCGGTCTTGCGACAATGCTTACCGCAAGTATGGACGTCAACGACTTCTTCACGGAAGCGCATCCGAAATTGCGTCCGGTTGAAAGCCCGACTGCAGGCGTGTTCCTGTCCGGAGCATGTCAGGGGCCGAAGGACATTCCCGAAACCGTTGCTCAGGCCGGCGCCGCTGCTTCAAAGGTAATCGCTCTGCTCTGCAAGGATAAGCTGACCGGAAACCCGTGCGTCGCTCATTCGGATGAGATGATGTGCAACGGCTGTTCGACCTGCGAAAATGTTTGTCCTTACGGCGCAATCACGTATATCGAAAAAGAATTCAGAATGCCGGACCGGACCACAAAGCTGCGCCGTATCGCTTCGGTTAACGAAGCGATATGCCAGGGCTGCGGCGCCTGCACGGTTGCGTGCATGTCCGGAGCAATGGATCTGCGCGGATTCTCAAGCAAACAAATCATGGCGGAGGTAGACGCGATATGCAAGTAAACGGATATAAACCGCTGATTGTGGCATTCTGCTGCAACTGGTGTTCTTACGCGGGCGCAGACCTTGCCGGAAACAACAGGCTGAACTATCCCGCCGATGTCAAAATCATACGCGTGCCCTGCTCATGCAGAGTCAATCCCATGTTCATTCTGCGCGCTTTTCAGCGCGGAGCAGACGGGGTTATTATCTGCGGATGCCACCCCGGCGACTGCCATTATACATCGGGCAACTATTACACGCGCCGCAGAATGGCTCTGCTTTTCTCCATGCTGGACTATCTCGGTATTGAAAGAGAACGGACACGCGTTGAATGGGTCAGCGCCGCAGAGGGAGCAAAGTTTGCGGCGACAATGAACGATTTTGTCGAGAAGGTAGCCTCTCTCGGCGAAAACAAGAGACTGGAGGATCTGCGATGCAAGAAGTAAAACGCGAAATTCTCGTATCCAGAGCCGCCGAGCTGCTGGGCGACGGCACTGTTGACCGAGTGCTCGGCTGGAGAGCCGGAGAATTTGATTACGACGTTACGCCGTCAGTATTCCGCACACCCGAGGAGCTTGAAAAAGAGTTTGTCTGGAACGATTTCTGCGGCGCAAACTTTTCAAAATATCTGATAAAAGAAACCGCCCGCAAAGACGGCAAAGTGCTTGTTTTTTTAAAGCCCTGCGACACGTACAGCTTTAACCAGCTTTTGACCGAGCACCGCTTCAGCCGCGAAAAGGTATATGCCGTCGGAGTATCGTGCAGCGGAATGCTCGACATTAATCTGATAAAGAGCCGCGCCGAGGGAATAGCGTCAATTCGCAGTGAAAACGATAAAGTTTTTGTTGAGACGCTTTACGACGGTACAGTTGAGTTTGACCGCGGCGGGCTTCTTGCGGACAGATGCTTAAACTGCAAGTCGAAAAAACACGTTGCATACGACGAGCTGATTGGCAGCGACGGCGAGGTCATTGCCTCCGGACGCTTTGACGAGGTTGAAAAGCTCGAAAAAATGACTCCGGACGAACGCTACGAATTCTGGCGCGGCGAGCTGTCGCGCTGCATAAGATGCAATGCCTGCCGCGACGTATGTCCCGCCTGCACGTGTGAAAAATGCGTGTTTGACAACCCTAATTCCGGAGCGGAAAACAAAGCGGCGGCAAACTCGTTTGAAGAAAGTATGTTTCATATTATCCGAGCGTTTCACGTTGCCGGCAGATGCACCGACTGCGGAGAATGTTCGCGAGTCTGTCCGCAGCGCATACCGCTTCACCTGCTCAACCGTAAGTTTATAAAGGATATCGACGGTTTTTACGGTGAATATCAGGCAGGAGCCGAGGTTGGTCAGCGCGCGCCGGTCGTCAACTTTACAACCGAAGATATCGAGCCGGGCGAGGCCGTTGAAAGAGGTGGAGAAAATGCGTAAAATATCGCTTGACAGGATTGACGCGCTTTTTTCCGCGATTTCCGCTAAAAACGCGCTGTACATACCGGTCGAATGCGCCGCCGGAGCACGTTTTGAGAAATGGGACGAGGGAAAAAAGCTTTCCGACGCCCTGAACACCGTCCGCAGCGCCAAGGATTTCTTCTTTCCGCAGACCGAGAATCTCATGGATTTCAAAACTGAAGGAAAGAAGATTGAGATCATCGATACGCGCCGCGAATGTGAGGATTTCGTTATTTTCGGAGTCCGCGCATGCGACGTAAAGAGCTTTGAGGTGCTTGACCGGGTCTTTCTTTCGGAACCGGTTGATACTTTTTACAAAAACCGCCGCGAACACGGTATAATAATGTCGCTTGCCTGTGAAAAGCCTGCCGAAACCTGCTTCTGCGGTACTTTCGGTATAGACGCGGCAGAGCCGGAAGGCGACGTGGTTTGCCACAAAGCCGACGGCGCGCTTTTTATGGACGCAAGGACAGAAAAAGGCGAAAAACTTCTCGGACTGCTCGATAACATAACGGAAGAAGCGTCAGAGACGGAGGTTGCTCCTCAAAAGGAGCTGATACGCGAAAGGCTGAGCCGGCTTCCGCTCGCCGAGCTGTCTGCAGACGCTTTCGGAAGCGGAAAAACGTCTGAATTTTTCAATGCGCCCGAGTGGAATGAGCTTTCGGAAAGCTGCATCGGCTGCGGCACCTGCACCTTCGTATGTCCGACGTGTCAGTGCTATGATATAAAGGATTTTAATACCGGTCACGGAGTTAAGCGTTTCCGCTGCTGGGATTCGTGCATGTATTCAGAGTTTACGAAAATGTCGGCGGGCCAGCCCAGACTGACTCAGCTTGAAAGATTCCGCCAGCGTTTTATGCACAAGCTTGTTTACTATCCGACAAACAACAACGGGATGTTCTCCTGCGTGGGATGCGGAAGATGCCTGAAGAAATGCCCGGTCGGAATGAATATTGTTAAGGTAATGAAGAAGTTAGGAGGCGGGAAAAATGGTTGATATGAAAGATCCGCTTATTCCGGCGGTCGGAGTTGTTACGGATATCCGTATCGACACGCCCGACGTTAAAACCTTCCGGGTTGTAACGCCGGACGGGAAAAAAGCCTTCGAACACAAACCGGGACAGTGCGCAATGCTTTCGATTCCCGGCGTCGGCGAGGCTATGTTTTCCATAACTTCGTCTCCGACGAACACCGAATACATGGAATTTTCCATAAAAAAATGCGGATGCGTCACCGAATGGCTTCATTCTATGGAAATCGGCCAGCAGATAACCATACGCGGACCTTACGGCAACGCGTTTCCGGTAGACACCGAATTTGCCGGACGAGACATGCTCTTTATCGCAGGAGGCATAGGTCTCGCGCCGCTTCGCTCGGTCATAAACTACTGCCGCCATTACCGCAGCCGCTACGGAAAGATCGATATCGTGTACGGCTCCCGCAGCATGAACGATCTGGTCGATTATAAAGAAATTATTGACGAATGGTCGAAGGATGAGGGCGTAAATGTGTACCTCACGATCGACCGCGAACAGCCGGAATGGAACGGTCACGTCGGATTTGTTCCGAACTATGTAAAAGAGCTCGGATTTTCAACAGACAAAATAGCGATTCTCTGCGGCCCCCCGATCATGATCAAATTTACACTCGCAGGACTTATTGAACTCGGCTTCGACAAAACTCAGGTCTACACGACAATGGAGCTGCGGATGAAGTGCGGAATCGGAAAATGCGGAAGATGTAACATAGGCTCAAAATACGTCTGCAAGGACGGACCTGTGTTCCGCTGTGACGAAATAGACGAATTGTCTGATGAATATTAATTTTGTCGGTTCTGAAAGGAGTTAATAATATGGAAAATATGGTAAATGTATATCTGTTCGGCAAGCAGTACAGCGTTCCCGAAAGCCTGACCATTATGCGTGCTATGGAGTATGCGGGTTATCAGCTTGTGCGCGGCTGCGGCTGCCGTAACGGTTTCTGCGGT
>JAQXSY010000078.1 GCA_029219205.1 Bacillota bacterium
TAATAATCAAGTTCAACATTGTAGTCGCTAAGCTTTTGATCCATTTGCTCAGAAAATAATTTTTCACCCGACGTATAGTAGACAAAAATGTCCGCTAAACCGTCTTTTTCGTTCAATTGAGCGATTATGCCATACATGTAAGTAAACATAATGTTGCATGTTAAAACCCCAATAAACAGCGTTGTAAAGAAAAATTTATCCTCTGCGATCAACGACTTTAACTTTGCGAAAATCAAATATAATATTTTCATGTCTTTTTACCTGTTTTATTTATAAAATAAGAGTCAGGTGATTTAACATCAGTTTGTGTACGTTCAATTATTAGTTGTGCATCTGGATGTTCCCAAACCAAAACTAATGTCCCGTCCGGATTTAAGTAGTAAACTCCAATATATTTGATTGGTAACAGCCCAGGATTTTCCTGCAACTCATCTTTAGTGTAATAATCTGTGTTTTCTCCGGAATGTACTTCTTTCCCGGTTTTATCCAAGACAAAATACGGGTTTGAATTTCTTCCGTAATTAAACCAAATATCCCATCGTTTTGCGCTAATCGTGAAATAGTAATAATGGTATCTAACACCATTATCATAATCATATATAACCGGAGTTGAAAGGCTGCCGGAATAAAAAACCCCCTTGCTTGTAAGCAAATATTCAAATTCAATTTTATCACTTCCCTCGGTATATGTGACTCCCGATTCTATGTTATCATAGTAAATTGGAGTCATTCCAAACAAATAATTTATTACAAATATGAGAAATAAAATAGCAAGTATAGCTAATATGATTATAGTTGCCTTTTTTTGCATTGAACCTGTTGTCTTGTGCAAAATCATATGCAAGCCTCCTCCAAATCATTATAAATAAAAGCGCATAAAGATACACGAGCGACCCCGTATCCTATGCGCTTTGTTATTAAATTTGTTCCAATGCCGAAAATGATATTTCTATTACTTCTTCGGCAAGAATGCTTGCGCATAGTCGTCAGAGAGTATGTTTGTGTTCGGCCTATTCTAATTATATTTATATGACATCATATTTTTTGTTAAAAGTCAATATAAATAATAGCACAAAAATAAAAAAATTCATAAAATTTCACAACAGATAAAAACACAAAAGAAAAAACGCAAAACATGTTTATCGAAAAGGTATACATGCGCCGCAGCATTGACAAAATCAGTAAAACTTAGTATAATAAACTCAGCCTTAAAAGAATTTAATCAGCCATAAGCATCGCAAGTTTTGCAAAACCGTACCGTAATATATTAAATGACTAATCAAACTGATGCACTATATACTGTGTGCGTCTGTGAGTAAATCAGTGTTGTGCTCTTGGCTGGGATTCAACAGGAAAGGGAGTGAAATGCTCTTGTATTCAAAAAATATTTTTACATTCATCCGAAGAACCGCCGCTTTGCTTTTGTCGAGCTTGCTTTTGATATCATCTTTGTCAGGCTGTCAAAAAGAAATGAATGATCCTTCGGAAACGTCCGGAACAGCTTCCACCGAAGCAAATACTGCACAGTCCACGACTGCATCGAAGCAGGAAGAGCCGACAGACGAGATAAAAGCCCTTGCAAAAAAGCGTATTCAAGACGACATTGATTTGGCTCTTTGGTATGTTGAGCAGGATTTAAACAACGGATCTTCCGTTTGCTTTCCTTTTGAACCGGCTGCCACGGAGTATTCCAAACTCAACAGCACGCAGAAACAGCTTTATGATGAAATGCTCCCCAAAATCCCGTCGCTGATTCCTTTTGAATACACGGCAGAGGAATACGGATACGATGTTCTGGATAACGTTTTTATTGCTGCAACTGCAATTTGCGCCGATTATCCGGAATATGAGCTTTACTTCAACATTGTGGAAGTCTTTGATAATAACACAACAACGGTGGCTCTGCGGTCGACATACTTTTTTCCCTCGGATCCGAATTACAAAAATGTCGAAGACACAAGCGCCTTAAAAGAAGAACTGGAGATTTTTGACGCGGAGTGCAATTTGATCGTCGAGGCAATTCCGGAAAACTTCAGTACCTATGACAAGTACCGCTATCTTGCAGCGGTAATCACAATAAGAACCATATACGACTACAGCTTTACCGGCGGACCTAAAACCATGTCGGCATACGGCGCAATCGAAGGATCTGTCGCCATTTGTCAGGGTTATTCCAGAGCGTTTGAATATCTTTGCAGAAAGGCAAATCTTTGGTGCAAAATCGTCATTGGAATTTCGCAGAATACTGCTCACGCCTGGAATCTTGTGAAGCTCGAAAGCGGCACCTACCATGTTGATGTTACTTGGTCAGATGCGGACATGAATGCAACGCTTGACGAGGGATGGCACGAGTATTTCATGCTGACACAGGAGCAGATTTTATCGAAGGATCACGAAATCACTGACGGGACCGTTGCTACAGGAACGCTTTTGCAGTAAAGTCTCAGAGTGCAATTTTTCAACGAATCATAATCTGTTTTTGACAAAAAGGTAATAACGCCCGTATCTTGTATCATAATTGGTCACAGCTTTCATAATGAAAACACCATTGAAATCCGAATCCAAGGGTTGGAATCAATGGTGTTTTTGCATCCGAGCCTTTTGCCGAAAGAAAAAGATTCGATGCAAAAACACACGATGAAAAGGATGTTTCATGCAACTTCCGCACACCAAAAACCGAAAAACACATTCTTAAATTTGCAAAAAAACTCTTGATTTAATTTGACTTTCAGATTAAAATTAAAACAGAATTGTTACATACAGCGACAAAGAACGAAAATCCGGCGCAAACCTATCGGTTTTGCGCTCTCCCGGAAAAATCAGGATAAACACATTTGTAAGCAGCACGAAAGCTCCGAAAAAACGGTTCCTTATAAACAGCCTCAGGCTGTTTATAAGGCAATACACATTTTTTTGATATCGCAGCCGAGCAGGTACGACACATATGACAAAAGAAAAAAAAAAAACCATATTAACTTTTTCGGCGGTCTCACTTACGATTCTGCTTGCATTTTCCTGCCGTCTGATTGGACAGAACGAAATATTTACTCCGCTTTCAAGTTTAATCAGAAGCTTTTTATACATCGGACTATACACGGCATGGGGAATTTCCGTATACACACGTATCGTTCAGGTAAAAATCCGCCGCTATTTATCGATTGAAGCGGTTCTTATGGTTGCATGGCAGTCGCTGCGGACGGTGAAATATTTATTTTCAAGCGATTACAACACATCCCGATATCTGTGGTATATGTACTATCTCCCGATGCTGTTTATACCGATGTTTTCTGTATTTATCGCATTATCGATCGGCAAGCCGGAGGAGCACAAACTCGCCGGGCAAGCGTATCTGCTGTACATTCCGACCGCGATACTGCTGCTCATGGTGCTGACAAACGATTTTCATCAGCTTGTTTTTGTATTTAAAAGCAGTGAATGGACCGACCATAACTACAGCTACGGTTTTTGTTATTGGATAATAATCGGTTGGGCAATTTTCTGCGCACTGACGGCGATAATCTTGTTTTTTGTAAAGTGCCGGATTCCGAAAACGCGAAAAATTCTATGGACGCCCTTTATTCCGCTCGCAGCCGCAATAACATACTGTATCTTATATCTGCTGCGAATAGAGTGGCTGATCTTTTTTGCCGCGGATATTACGTCGTTTCTGTGCCTTACATTTACCGCAATATTTGAGTCATGCCTGCGCTGCGGGCTGATACAGTCAAACACGGGATATGACGCACTATTTCCGGTCTCATCCCTCCGCGCGTTCATCACGGATACGGATTATAATATCTGTTATTCTTCTTCGGAATCCGCCGACCTGCCTGTCGGCACTATGCGCGCAACCGAGCGCGAGCCCGTAAGGCTTAACCGGAATACTCTGCTGAAAGGGCATCCGATACGCGCAGGCCATGTTATCTGGCAGGAGGATGTAGCCGAGCTTGCCGACACGTTGGAACAGCTGGATGAAAACAACAAAGCAATCGCCGCTTCAAACGAAGTGGAACGTGAAAATTATCAGATCAACCGGCGAATTGCCACGCTTCATGAGCGAAACCGGCTTTACGACCTTATCAACACGCAAACAACCCGCAGTTATGAGCTTCTCAAAGTAATTCTTGACGATTACGAAAACTGCCGGGAAGACGAAGAGGCCGTCAGAAAAATATTATCCAAGACGGCTGTAATCGGAGCATATATAAAGCGCCGCGGGAATCTGATCCTCCTCAGCGAAAACGAAACCGCGCTGCCGATAAAAGAGCTGAAGCTTTGTCTGAACGAATCCATACAGAATCTGGAGCTGCTCGGAATCAAATGCGAATACACGATCAGGACGACAAGCTCCCTGCCGATTGCAGGCATTATCAGAATATACGACCTTTTTGAGAAAATAGTTGAATCCGGTATAGATTCGCTTATCGGATTATGGATACACATTTCAGAGCGGGACGGCAGCACTGTTGCGCGGATGGAAGCTTTTGCGGACGCAAACTATACCCCGCCGGCAAACGATGACAGCGAATTTCATACGGGAGAGGACGGCTCGTTCGTTTTTGTCCTCCGATTGCCAAAAGAAGGAGAACAGGGGCAATGAGATATTTCCTTTTATCTTCGGATGCCGAACGCTTCGCGCTTCTGATGACCATGTTCATCACCGTGTGCTTCCTCATAATTCTGATGTTCGTCTCATCAGGAAAGCGGAAACAGTTCCTGTCGCAGATAATCAACATTGCGATGCTTGCGGTTGTATTCGTATTCCTCGTGCTGACCTATTCGGAGCACCGAAACATACAGCTTCAGATTACGGCGGCGCGGCATCTTTTTGTTCCGATGCCCGCACTGTGGGCGTTTTCGGTTATCTTCTGTACGCACGCTGTCTGCGTAATAATTGCGCGATTCAGACGCAGAAAGAAAAAGATTTACAGCGATTCAATCCGTGAAGCGCTCAACACTCTTCCCGCTGCGGTATGTTATTTTGACAAAAACGGTCTGGTTAAGCTGTGCAACCTTAACATGTACCGGCTTTATCACGAAATGACGAATTCAAACCTTCAGACTCTTGAGGAGCTTCATGAAGCGCTTGACAAATGCAGCAAAATAACGGCGGTCAAAAAAATATCCGACGAAAATCCCGTATGGCTGTTTCAGGACGGCAGATACCGGATGTTTTCCGAGAAATCAATCGAGGCAAACGACGGAAAAATTTATGCCGAAGCAATTTTTTACGATGTAACGGAGCTTTATAACAAAAAGCTCGAGCTGAAAAACCAGGAAGAACAATTAAAAGAGGTTAACGAAAATATCCGCATATTAACACAGAATATTGCCGCCATAACAAAAGAAGAAGAAATGCTTTTCCTGAAAACAAAGCTTCATGACCGTCTGGGAGCCGGAATCGTAGCGGCGCGTCAGGCGATTCTTCTGCGCCGTTCTTCCGCCGAAACGGAAGGGGTTATACGGATGTGGCGTGAAGCGATCGCAATTGTAAATTCAGGCAAAAATGTCTATCCGGCTCAAAGCGGACTGAACGAGCTGCTCCGGGATGCAAAAACAATCGGAATAAATATCATCACCGACGGAATATTCCCGGACGGAAGCGAAAGCGCCGAAGTGTTTCTTTGCGCCATACAGGAATGTCTGACAAACTGCGCACGTCATGCCGGCGGAAACGAACTGTATGTCACAATATGTAACGAAGCCGGAAAGGATAAAATCATCATAAAAAATAACGGCAAAGCGCCCGACAAGGAAATCAGGCCGGGCGGCGGGTTGATAAATCTGCAGAAAATGGTTTCAAGACACGGCGGAATCATGGAAATTCAATCTCTTCCGGAGTTTAAACTGACAATAACGATAGGTGAAAGAAGGGGCGCGGATGACACAGGTCTTAATCGTTGAAGATCAGCGAATGGCAAGAGAAAACATCGAAAAGATTATTTTAAACAGCGGCAGATACGAGCTTGTCGGTTCAATTTCAACGGCGGGGATCGCCTGTTCTGTTTGTGAAGTGCACAGAGTCGATCTGATCCTTATGGACGTCTGTACCATCGGCAGAAAAGACGGTATAGATTCCGCAGCGGAAATCAAGGAGCGCTTCCCCGACATAAAAATCATTATAATAACCTCCATACCGGAGGTGGGATATCTTGACCGTGCGCAAAAAGCCGGAGTTGACAGCTTCTGGTATAAGGAATACGGACGCACGGAGCTTTTGGAAGTTATGGATAAAACAATGGAGGGAGAACATATTTTCCCGCCGGATACTCCCGCGGTTCAGCTTGGGTTTGCATCCTCCGCAGAGCTGACAGAAGGAGAGATACGCGTGCTTCGTCAGGTTATGGAGGGAATGGAATATGACGAGATTGCAAAGACGCTCAAAATCGCGCGCAGTACGGTCAATTATCATATGTCAAACATACTTTCCAAAACCGGTTATCCGAACAAAACGCTGCTTGCAATTGCCGTTGCCAAAAAGCAGCTGATAGTTCCGTCCCTCGAAGAGTATGACGACTGACCGACGGACTGCATAAATATCAAAGGAGAGTCTTTTTGTTAATAAAATCTTTTCATAATCCCGTGCGTTTATTTAACAAACGCAGCCGGCGCCGTACGCCTTTTTCCGGCTTTTCAGTAAGGCGGGTGCGGCCGCCGGTTATCTGATTTATTTAAAAACTTTCTTACGAATAAAAAATACGCGGTATCCGTTTTGAGGATACCGCGTATTTTGTGTTTTTAAAGCTTTTTCATCCGAATCATTTCCATAACGGTGATTTCACCGTTGTCGTCAACAGCGATCTCAGCCCACGGAGAAACCTCTTCGCCCAATACTTCGCCCTGAACTCCCGAATTGTACAAAATCTTGCCGTCTTCTTCTTTCCATTCCTGTTGGCCGGTAACAAGATAGTCGTCAACACGTGTCATTCCTGCAGAAACAGCGTTGTCGATCTCCTCCTGAGGAGTATTTTCCGGAATTTTTATCATGTTGAGAAGCTTTCCGTCAGGAGTAAATTCCATTACCTGCGAAAACGTTGAAGTATCAAAATCTTCAATATTTGCCGATTCCTCTTCTGTAACCCATTTAAAATCTCCGTCAGCGAATGACATGACTGCGGATACACCCCATCTGCCGATAATGTTCATATTCATATCTCCTTTATAAATTTTTTATTATTTAAGCCCAAGGATCAGCGGATTTAGGCTGACGTATGTCGGTCAGCAGATACTGCTCCCAAAGGCACCACTGTCCGTCGCCTTTTTTACGGAGCTTCACAGGACGAGGCGAGTCGGCGCCGCCGCAGGCAATATAAAGCCTTGCATATCCGTCCTCGTCAAATGAATGAGAATTGGAAGAAACGGTCAGTGAAAACGGCTCGGAAGGCGTATAATTGTTGTCGGGCGTTGCTCCGGCAAAATAAGAGAACGGAATGTAGGTACGCTCGCCGCGGAAACGGTCTTTGATGAACGATATATCCTGACCGTTCATAGGACGAGGACCGCGCAGAAAATTCAGCATCTGCGTTCCGATGTCAGGTGAAGCCGCAAACGCGCAAAGCGCGCAAACGGTCAGCGCGGCCGTTTTGTAAGGCGTATCCATTGCCGCTTCCGGCAGCGCCTGCAGCTGTTCAACGCTCTCCGGCAGCGCGGTAAAGGTAAAAGTTTCGCTCTTATTGCCCAGATTGCTTATCGCAGCGCCCGCGACGGTCTGTGCTTTGCTCTTGAGCCTGTCAAAAATACTCATGAAAAGTTCCTCCATAAAAATATATTATTTTTGTATATAAATTTATTATTTTTTATATCCGATTCCGCTTTGAGAAGTATTCGACTCACGCTTTTCAGCTTTTCTTTTTGCTTTTAACCACGATTATAATAACAACCGCAGCAGCAGCCGCGCCGGCAATTACAATGATAATCCACCACGGGAAACCGGTTTCATTTTCGCCCTCGCCGGGATTTACGTTTTCTCCCGTCGTTTGCGGAACTGTCTCGGAATCGTCGGGTGTCGGTTCGTCAGTTATCGGAGCATCGGTTATCGGAGCATCGGTTATCGGTTCGTCGGTTTCGGGTTTGCGCGTTTCGATCTCTTTGTATCCGCAGACGGAGCATACGCGTTCTCTTGTTTCATCCTCTGTATCAGTCGCTTCTTTTACAACGTTCCATTCGCCAAAGGTGTGAGCGGCTTCATTCATATTTTGACCGCAGGTGCAGAGGTTCCAGTGATTTATGCCGTCGGCTTTCCACTCGCTTCCGGCATTATGCGTATGCGAATTTTTGACCGTAACATTGAATACGGCGGTTTTGCCCTCGTAGGTAACGGTTATTTTCTGAGTGCCGACGGTGTTCATAACAGTCGGAGAACAGGTAAATCCGCTTGTAATGTTTTTATATCCGTCGCTCATCACAACGCGAACAATCATTTGGTCCGTATTCAGCGTTTCGCCCTTGATGTATTCAAGCTTTGCCGGCGTATTCAGTATCTCAATGCCCTCAACCGTAACTTCGTCATTCTCAAAGGTAACCGCCGCGGTCTTTGTATAAACCGTTTCGCTGTGCATTCCCTTGTACTCCATATAAGCGGCGGCGCGGTAATAGGCTGTGCCCAGGATTTGATCCGGAATAAGGTCAACGCCGTTCGCTCCGCTGATGGGAGCTGCTCCGCTCATGTTGTATTCGGAGGATTTGTACCACTGAATGTGAAGCTCTCCTTCGCCGATCGGCTTAATAAACGTCGAAAGCTTTACATACTCGCCGAGCTTCGCCGTTACAGACTCCGGAGACGTAATTACAGACGGAATTCCGATTTCTTTTGTAAAAGTAACGGCGACAAGGTCGGAATATACGGATTCGCTGGCCACGATCCTGCCGTCTATTACAACATTGTTTGTAATCATGACGCAGTAGTAGGTGGTGCCTTCCAGCTGTTCGGGAATAAAGAACGACTGCGTTCCGTAGGCTTCGTCGTCCTCGTCATAGATTGCTTTGATTGTGGAAATGTCGTTGACGCTCGTCATGTACCACTGGAACTGCGTCGAATCGCTGTCATTCAGCTTAACTGTGACAAACATCATTTTCGGCGTATCGCCGAGTTTATAGGTCCCGCCCTTCGGCTGATCGATAATAGTAGGTATGTTTGCTTTCGGGATCTCGGTTGCCGGGAATGTATAGGAAACAATGTGATTTCCGTATGAATCCGTATGATAGTCTGCGCTGCTGCCGTTGATTGTCGCATTAACCTTATCGGCAAAGGCATAACCGCTGTTTGCCATCAGATATACGCTGACGGTATAGGCTTTTCCGGCTTCAAAAATGTAGTGCGGTTCAAACCAGGAAACCGATTCAACCGTCACACCGACGGAATCAACATTGCATTTAAGATCGGGAACCGCTCCCGTTACAGGCGCGTCGATGCCGGTTATATTTACCGAAGTGATCTCGGCTGCTTTAACCATGGGGAATGTGTAGCTGATTTTCAGCTGCTCGGTTCCCGCGCCGGATAGGATCTTTGCGGTCTTGTTATTTATCGTTGCCGACGACATGGATTTTGCAAAAACGGAGCCGTTTGTTGTTTCGAGCGTGATGATCACGGAATACGACTTGTTTGCGGCAAAGGCGCTTTCCGAAGGATCCCAGTTCACCGAAGCGATATAGTAATTTCCGCCGGCTGTTGAAGCCGTTGCCGCGGGCTTTGCTCCGAGCGACGGTTCCGTGACAGTCAGTGCGACTTTATTGACGGGAGTTGGTTCAACATAAAAGGTGTAGGTAACGGCTCTTTTGTTTTCTCCGCCGCTGACGCTGCTAATCTCAGCGGAATTGCCGTTCAGGGTTGCGGTCATTTTAGATGCGGCTTCAAACGCAAATCCGTCCTTCGGTTCAAGATAAACTATATACGAATAGTTTTTTCCTGCCTCAAATACGCTGTTTGCATTGAGATCCTTGGAATTGCTTCCGTCGCTCAAACGCCACCTTGTTCCGTAAATCACAGCGCCGTTCTGCGCGATTTTCGGCGTGCTCATGTCGGGATGAGCGCCTTCGGCCGGAATGGTTATACCGCTCAGATTGATGTCGGTGATCTTGACGTCGAGCTTGGGGAAGGTATAGGAAAGCGTCAGTCCGTCATAATTTACGCCCAGCTGAGTCTGCACGCCTTTTTTAATCTCCGGAACCACATACGTTGTGCCGGAGCCGGATTTGTAGAGGCGTGCGTCCAGTTTGTCAAAGTCAAAGGCGTATCCGTCGTTTGGCATAATCTTAAGCGTCAGACGGTATTCGTTTCCGGCCGAGAAATAGGTGCTGCTGCCGATCGAATATCCGCCGTTCATCGTCCATTTGACAGCGTCGCTTGCCGACCCGATGTACGCATTGGCGGTCGAAACGCTGAAACTTGTGCCGATCTTTGTATTTTCAGCCGGGAAGGTAACGTCCTTGACATAAACGCTTGGAATAAGCGCTTTTTCGGGCTTGAAGCTGCAGCTTATGCAATACAGCCCGTTTCCCTCATCGGACACCGACGCGGTATATCCGTTAATCGTCGCCTTAAGCTGCGACGCACTGGCGAATTTATAATCCCATGAGGTTGTGACTATATAAGTTTTTATGGTATATGTACGGTTGGGCTGGAGCACATAGCTTGAGGAAGAGGTGTATTCGCTGCCGGTGCCGTCTGTTTTCCATACGGTACAATAACCGCCGGAGTTATATATGCTAACGCCGGTTGTTGTCGTTTTCGGACTGTAGTCGGGCTTTTGTCCAACCGTCGGCGTCTGAATGGTAACGGCCACATTTTTGATAACTGTTGACGGACAATGGAAGAAAAGCAAAAGCTCTCTGCTGCTGCCTGATCCGCTGACAGTACAGCTGTTGCCGTTGATGGAACCGCTGAGGTTTGACGCGAATTTATATCCGCTTGACGGAGTGACGGTCAAAGTGCACATGTAATCATGCCCGCCCACATACTTTGTAGTGGACGTCACTTCCTGTTTAGCAGTCAAATCATACCATCCGTCAAATGTTCCCACTGCTCCGACGCTGATTTGCGAATAACGGAACACCGGTGCATAGCCGGGAAGAGGCTCTGTCACGCCGGTTACGGCGACGTTTGAGATTACGACATCCGCCGCGCTTGCGGTAATACAAAGCGCCGCTATGAATCCGCACATAAGAAATATCGCAAGGAATACTTTCTTCAAAAATTTATTTTTCATAATAGAAACCTCTTTTGCAGTTTTTTACAGAATTATATCCTGAGTCAAAATGCCTTTGATTCACATGAACAAAAGCAATTCTCATCCGCAGGTATAGCGAATTGTGCTGATCATCAGCGAGCCGTCTTCTCCGCTTATTTCCAGGGCAAAGACTTTTTCCAAACCGTCGGCGTCCGTATAAGAAATCCCGCAGTTCGGAACATCACCGTAAAAGGTCAGTCCGGCGACGAGCGGATGCTCCGGAGTAAGCGTGCCGTACGAATACATATCTACCGCGTAGAAAACCAGCGTGCCGTCATCATAAAAGTACTCGGGAAAAAGCGACACCAGCTTGAAATCCCCGACGGTTTTGTTCGTTGAAAGAACAATCTTCTCAGATGTTTCGGAAGAGTCTGCGATAAACACATCGTATTCGGACAAACCGTCAAGCACATCATCCGCCCAATGTGCGCTGATTTGCGCCGCGGGAATGTAATCATAGAACAAATTGAGCGTGATTTTCTGCTTTTTGCTTCTTAAATCATCGGCAAGATTTCCAAACTGTTCGTCTGTTATATCCAGTTTTTCAGAAACCGACTCGTCCATTACGCCTAATGTGTTATGATAATATGAATACTTTATCGTATCGGTTTCGCCCGACTTATCCGGTTCATAGACACAAAAATAATAATCCTTGCATTCAAGAGTCGATCCGTCATGAGAAATTTCATACAGACCGAATATACTGTACGAAATTCCGCCGGAACCCTCATAAAAGAATTTTCCGTTCTCGATATAACAATAGCACGATCTGGCATACCCCTCCAGAATCTGCTGCGGAACATTTCCGACGCAGGTAAAAGCAGCAAGTATCTCGCTTCCGCTGTAAACGGCTTCATCCGATTCAACCGGACTGTCATTACGCACAATCAGCAATTCCGGAATCTCGTCTCCGCTTATGTCGCTTACAACATAGCCGACGCTTTTAAGCGCTTCGATGCTGTTCATGCCGGAAACGGCTGAAACTACACAGTCAAAGCATGCATATCCGCCGAAATCACCGTAAAAATTTTCATTTTCTATGCTTTCAATGTTTAAAAGAATCTCATGGATATTGTTCAGAATCTCACTGTATACGCGGTAATAATAATAATCTGTAAACGGATAATCTATTACCGGATTATCCGTTTCCGCCTCGGTTGTATCTTCCGGACCGGAATCCGTTGTTATATCCGAAACATTTTCTTCAGCAGTCGTACCGTCCGTGTCAGCACCCGGCAAATCCACCGAAGCGCAGCCGGAAGATGTCAGTATAATAATCGCCGACAATAAAACCCAAACAAGCAGCCTAATTTTCATTGCACCACCTAAAAAAACCGTTTTTTCCTGCTTTTCAACATATTCGGCAGGATTCGGTTACAGTATACCTATTTTTTTGCAAAATGCCCCATTCACATGAATAGGTTAAAAATATTATTTAAATACTGTTCATATGAATAGGGCTTTTTTTCCTAAGATGTGATATATTCATGTCAGTGATAAAAAAGCGGATCTGCGGGCTGCCGCGCAATGTTTTATCCTGTTTGTATTTATTTAATAAAAGGTAAAAAAACCGGGACGCCGGCGCTTGACGCCGACTGAGAACGTCCGACGATCGGAAAATCTATCTGTTCGGAATACGGCTCAAAAAAAGCAAAACGGCGATTTCAATAAAAAAGCAGTTTTTAATCTAAAGATGTCAAAAAAATTGAGCAAGCCAATAAACACAGAGCATTATAATATCAAACATATTTCGGAGGAATTAAAAATGGCTGACAAATGTGCAATATGCGGTGCGGAAATAAACGTGTTTCAGACACAGAAACTGGCCGACGGAACCTGTATCTGCCGTAAAAATTGTCGGGCAAAGGGATTTAAGGATTTTGATTTTGTTCACGGAAGCTTGCCCCAGGTGCGCGCTCACCTCGAACAGGTCGAACGCGGAACCGCGCTTTGGAATCACTTTTTTGTCCCGCGCAGGAAAAAGCTTGAAAGGTTTGCCGGCGTATACGTTGCGCCCGATCTCGGACTGATGGCATATGTCGAAACGCGTTTCAAATTCATAATTTTCGGAAAAAGCGAAATTGCCTGCGTTTACCGCATCGCCGATCTCTACGATTACATACGCGAGGATGTGGAAACCACTTCATCGGACGGCAAGAAGGAAATTAAATCATACGTACACCTGAGCTTCCGCAATGTCGAAGGACTGTTTGATTTCAAAGTCAAGCCCGGTAACGGTATTTCCGCAGACAAAATGATAAAGTATTTCGACAATCTGTTCGGTATACAGAAAACGCTCGGAAATTTCGCAAACAAAAAGAAAAACGAAATGGAAGCCACAATGGCATTCGCATCCGCAATCAAGACTGCGTCCGAGGGCGGCGACGCACGGGAACAGGCCGCCGTTGCAGCAGAGGCTTTAGATAAAATGAAGTACGGAGACCGTACGGAACTGATTTCCCGCGCAAACGCAGCTCTCGAATCTTTCCGGGGCTAAAAGAAAATCAATATCCCCGTACAGCAGCGACGCCGTTTGCGGACGCGCGGCTATATGGGGATTTATGCTGACAACACATCAAAAACAGGAGTAACAAATCCATGCGAAAGGAATGTATCCTTATTATGGCGCTACTTACCGCGTTGTTTTCCCTTTTCGGCTTTTCCGGATGCAAAAATTCCGGCAAATTTCCGTCCGACCCGTCCGCAGAACCGGTCGCTCTCGGCTTTTCGTGCAGCAGTATGTCGATGACGGATTCGTATTCGTTCTCGCTTAAGCGCGCCGACGGCAAAATCCTTTTCAATGCCAACTGGTACAGCTATGACTTAGAAAAACAAATTGATTTTGAGAACAACGAAGTATCCGAAGAAAAGATGGAGCGTATGCTTGAAATCATTAAAAAGCACAATCTTGTTGAGTTTGTCGGAAAATACCGTTTAAAAAATCAGAAATCCATTTTCACGGTCCTGGACGGAACAAATCACTATCTGACTCTGAAAATGAGCGACGGCTCGGAAAAGCAAATCGACACTGCCGGAGCTGCGTGCACCGACCTTTATGCTTTTTTCACTGAACTTGCCCTGGAAACGGCGAACGCCCGCGAGTTAAATCATTTGGAAGGTGATAATTAAAAGATGGATACATTACAGGAATACAAATGTCCGAACTGCGGAGGGATACTCGAATTTGACAGCAGCCTGCAGAAAATGAAGTGTCCATACTGCGATTCGGAATTTGAAATGGAGATGCTTAAGGCGCTCGACGAAGGAATTGCCGCCGAAAGACCGGACGAAATGGTCTGGAATACGGACGCCGGAAGCCAGTGGGCGGACGGAGAGGCAGACGGCATGCGCGTTTATGTCTGCCGCTCCTGCGGCGGAGAAATTGCGGCGGATGAAACAACCGCGGCTTCAACCTGTCCGTATTGCGGAAATCACATAACGATGACAGGTAATTTGTCGGGTTCATTGCGTCCGGATTATGTAATACCGTTTAAGCTTGATAAAAAAGCGGCGAAAAACGCGCTGATGAGGCATATCAGAGGTAAGCGTCTCCTTCCGAAGGTTTTCAGAACACAAAATCACATTGACGAAATAAAAGGCGTGTACGTCCCGTTCTGGATGTTCGACGCGGACGCCGAGGCGGATATCCGCTTCAGGGCGGAAAAAACCCGCACATGGAGCGACAGTCAGTATAATTATCTTGAAACCGAGGAATACTCCGCTTACCGTTCCGGCACGTTTTCTTTTGCAAATATTCCCGCAGACGGTTCGTCAAAAATGCCCGACGAACTGATGGAATCTCTTGAACCGTTCTATATGGATCAGGCGGTCGATTTTCAGACCGCGTACCTGTCCGGATATTTAGCGGACAAATATGACGTAACGGCGGAGGACTGCGTGCCGCGTATCAATGAGCGCGCAAAACGAAGTACGGAAACGGCGTTCGCCGCAACAGTCACAGGATATAACTCGGTCAGAGCCGAAGTCAGCTCAGTCCGGCTGACAAACGGAAAAGCAAAATATGTTCTTATTCCGGTGTGGCTGCTGTATACAAAGTGGCAGGGCAAAAAATACACTTTCGCCATGAACGGTCAGACCGGAAAATTCGTGGGTGATCTGCCGCTTGATAAAAAATTATACTGGCGCTGGCTCATAGGACTTTCCGCCGGAATCACATTGGGATTATACGGAATTATGCAGCTTCTGTTTTCGCTGTAAGGGAGAAAAAGGACGAAATATGAGAAACAAGATTATAGCAATAATTATTTCCGTACTTCTGCTCAGCTCCCTTTCGGCATTGATCATATCCGCAGAAAGCGAAGGTCGTTTACTCGAACGAGTTGAGGATACCGCAGGGTTATTAACCGACGATGAATATTATGGGCTTCTCGAAAAGCTTGACGAAATAAGCGAACGGCAGATGTGCGACGTCGTAATAATAACTGTTGAAGAGCTGGATGAAGGATACACGCCGACCGAATTTGCAGACGACGTATTCGACTACTACGGATTTGGCATCGGAGAAAACCGAGACGGCATTCTGCTGCTTATAAGCATGGAGGAGCGGGACTGGGCAATTTCAACCCGCGGCTACGGAATTACGGCATTCACAGACGCCGGACAGGAATACATAATCGATATGATTATAGACGACCTCGGCAACAATAATTACGCTTCGGCATTCAACACCTTTGCGGAGCAGTGCGACGAATTTCTGACGCAGGCAAAAACCGGAGAACCGTTTGACATAAATAATCTCCCGGGAAGCGCAAGAGACCACTTGACTGAATTTTTCCTGTGCGCCGTTTTAGGAATCTCCATGGGAATTGCAATAGCAAACAGCATGAAGTCAAAGCTGAAAACCGTCAAAGCGGCAGTCTCGGCAGGAAACTATACGGTCAAGGACAGTTTAAATCTGGTTTCATCAAGCGACACCTTCATCACCCGCAGAGTTACCAGATCGGTCAGACAATCAAGCAGTTCCGACGACAGCGGAGGCTCATCAACCCACACCAGCTCGTCCGGCGCAACACACGGGGGCTCAAGCGGAAAATTCTGATGCAGCAAAAAGCCGGGCTGCATGAAAAAAACAAATATTCGGCATTAACGTGACATAAATTAAATTTGGAAAGCAGAGTGAAAAATGAGGCGGGTCGTAATTGATATGCAAAGCTATCTCTTCTCCGACGCCATTTCCATGGCTCTTATGAATTCGGACTACGACTTTGAAGTTCACAATTCATCATATCCGGGTGATACTGCGGAGTTATGCCGTCTGTTCACGCCTTATGCGCTTCTCATGGAAGTGACAAGCTATATGCCTTGGAAACTGGAAGAACGGCTTGCAATACGGAACAAAGTTAAACAGCAGGTTCCGGATTGCAAAATCGTTCTTATAGTTGATGAAAATTCGGAGAAAATGCTGGCGCGCGAGGTTGCTCAGGCAAAGAAAAACGGACTTATTGACAATTTTATATACGGTTCGGTTTCATCGGCTTATTTGTCTGCCGTTATTGACACATTATAAGCGGATAAGCTTGCATATCACAGTAAAATTGCCGTTCACGGCGGCGTCGAAAATTAATGAAAACACCATTGTAATTTTACACCGTAAGGTGCGGATAACAATGGTGTTTTCAATTTTTACGAGTTTTTTCAAGGAATTCCGTCCCGGCTTTTTTCGGGAATTCGGCGTTTCATTCCGTTTTATTCCAAAATCAATCCGATTTTTGGATATGTAATTTACTTATACATATCGGCAATGGCTTTTGTTGCCTGAACGGTTCCGCGCGGATGATGCGGAGGGGCATATACGGTTGAAATTAAGAGCGGACAGTTTCCGGTATTTATAATATTATGCCATGTTCCCGCGGGAACAAAAACAGCATATCCTTCGGCAACGGGCCGCTGATAATTCAGCCTGTTTTCGGACGGACCCATAATAACCGTTCCGTTTCCGCTTTCAATCCTGAGAAATTGATCATGATCCGGATGAAGCTCCAGCCCGACTTCTCCGCCGACAGGTATGTTCATCAACGTAAGCTGTAAATTCGGTCCGGTCCATAACGCGGTTCGATATTTTGTATTTTGCTGAGCGGCTCTGTCAATATTCGTAACATACGGCGCAGGACCAAAATCGGTCATAGGTTTATGAAAGCAATTACTGTTTCGATTCATATTACTTCTCCCTTCACGAGTAATTATATGAAAATTGCCTTTAGGCTGTGCAAACAAAACTGCGCAGGTTGCAAAAGAAACGGCAAAATCAGCCGCCCGGCGTTGAAAAAGTCAACCGGTTGAAAAAACGGACATAAATTATAATACACTTGTATCATAATTTATGTCCGTTTATGTCAAGAGAAACACAAAGATGCTGCTTAAGGACAGAACTCTGCTATCTGCCAAAAGAATAAGAAGAAATTATTGACTGTCAAATTTATTGACTATCAACTATATTTTTCATGAGATTGAATATGGAAATTTTAATGTCGCCGGGCAATTCGTTATAAATTCTTTCAAATTGTTCATAATCGACGCCGTCGCTGTTTTTTTCTTCTTTAAAAAATTCAGACAGAGTAATCCCAAATGCGTTACATATGGACTGTAATGTAACAATAGAAGGCAATGTCTCACGGTTAAACATATTTGTAATTGTTGACTGCGGCAAACCAGCTTCAACAGAAAGGCGATAGACCGACCAATTTCTATTTATTCGAAGTTGATTTATCTTTTTTAAAATATCCATAGGTCTAACACCTTCCTTATGTATTTATTATACTGCACATTTGTAAAATATTATTTACCCAAATGTATTGACTTTGATATACATTTGTAGTATAATAATTGTTGAGATGTAATGCGATTTTTCACATTATGAATAAGGAGGAGCGATTATAATGGAAAACAGCCAGGAAACAGTAAATGTTCAAACCGGAGAGACAAAATTCTGCAAAGAATGCGGCGAGAAAATCGCGGCAAAAGCCGAGATTTGTCCAAAATGCGGATGCAGAGTTGAAGCACCCGCCGCCGCAGCTGCTGCGCCGCAAATTGTTATCAATAACAGCAACCAAAATTCCAATCAGAATATAAATCAAATATCCGCGATGATGAAAGTAAAACAAAGGAATAAATTGGTTGCATTTTTCTTATGTCTGTTTTTAGGCTTTTTGGGCGCACACAAATTCTATGAAGGCAAGACCGGTATGGGTGTTTTATATCTTTTTACAGGCGGTCTGTTCGGCATCGGTGTTATTATCGATTTAATCACGATTCTATTTAAACCTAATCCTTATTTTGTATAAAAAAAAGCAGCCGATTGAACGGTTAGCTTAAAAATAATGAGTTTTCTTCTTTATAATAGTTAAGTTTAGACAGTCTCACTTTTTATTTGTGAGACTGCCGTTTTTTAACGGTTGCAGAGAAATACTTTAACTAAATGGGAAAAACAAAAAAGCCCCGACCGAAATGTCGGAACTCTGTTATTTTGTCCTACATGCGCGATTAAAAACCCATTTTGTTTTCTGCGTCGGCGTATTTTTTTCCGTTAAAAAAAAGACCTCAAAACCTGCGCGAAGCACAGAAATTTTTTTGAACGTCCCATCTGCCGCAAAAGATTAAACCACAAAATTCTGATGTGGGGTTGAACCGACAAGGCTTTTTAACTGCTTTGAGCAGCGAATTTGCCTGAATTATTCATTATTCAGTTATTATTATATTGCCAATAAATAAAAATGGCAAGGCGAAGCCTTGCAAAACACTTTTTCACTATTCACTATTACTTATTACTTCCAAAACCCAAAAGGCGAATTTAGTAAAGAGTGAAGAAGGTAACAAGTAAGCCCCAAAGACTGATGCCTTTGGGGCTTTGGTGCCGGTGGCGGGGGTCGAACCCGCATGGTATCGCTACCACCGGATTTTGAGTCCGGCACGTCTGCCAATTCCATCACACCGGCATATACAATTTCATATTATAGCATAAAATTTCATATTATGCAAGTATAAATTTTATTTTCGGAGCGTAATATGATTAATTTTTTATGCGAACGAATTTTCGGACCGTTTTTACCGGTATTTCTCATCTGCGCCGGCATTTTTCTGGCCTTCAGGCTGCGCGGCACACTGCTGCGCCGTCCTGCCGGGATAATTCGTTCGATATTTACCCGCGCCGAAAAAAATGAAAAGTCGCCGTTTATCGCAGTCGCGCTGTCGCTTGCAGGCACGCTCGGCGTCGGGAACATAACCGGCGTCGCGGCGGCGATAAAGACCGGCGGACCGGGCGCGGTATTCTGGATGTGGGCGGCGGCGCTGGCCGCCATGCCGGTAAGGTACAGCGAAATAGTGCTTTCCGTAAAATTCTGCAAAACCGAAGCCGGCGCCGCAGATTACATACGTTTGACAGGCAAAGCTCCCGCCGCCGCCGCTTTTTCCGCTTTGTGCGTCGCCGCATCGTTCACCATAGGAAACACGGTTCAGGTAAACGCCGCCGCAGAAGCCGTTTCGTATATGCTCCCTTCTCTTCCGCCGATTATTGTAGGGATAGCCTTCGCTCTGACGGTTCTTTTGGTAACCACCGGCGGATACGACCGAGTCGGAAAATTTTCCGCGGTTGTTATACCGGTTCTTTCGCTCGGATACGTACTGCTCTCGCTTGCCGTAATAATACCGAGGGCATCGGAGCTCCCGTCGATCATTTCACTGATAGTAAGCAGCGCGTTTCACTTTGAAAGCGCCGCCGGAGGAATTGCGGGTTTCCTCTGTTCTTCGGCGGTGCGTGTCGGAGTATCTCGCGGCATCCTGTCAAATGAGGCAGGCTGCGGAACAGCTTCATACGCGCACGGCGCAACGGGAGGGGATCCGGCGAGACGCGGCTGCTTCGGGCTTTTTGAAGTCTTCGCGGACACCATACTTATGTGCTCGCTGACCGCATTCACGATTCTGCTCGCGCCTCCGTCGGAGCTTGACGGCACTGCTTTGGCCATTGAATCGTTTTCGGCACCGTTCGGCGCGGCAGGTGAAGCGGTTGGTATATTCATAGCGCTCTCAACAGCGGTATACGCACTCGCTTCGGTTGTATGCTGGTCGCATTACGGCGTGCGCGCGCTGACCTTTTTTACGCACAATCCCATAGCTCGTCGAATCTATCTTCCGCTGTTTTCCGCGGCGTGCGTAACCGGAGCGGTCATGGCGCATTCGGAGGTATGGAAACTTGCCGATTTGTCGGTTGCAATGATGACAGTGCTGAATTCCTCCTGCGTATGCGCGTCGGCAGGTTATGTCGCAGAGGAAACCTTACGCTTTTTCGGAAAAAAACACAAATACGGCTCCGCAAAGAGAAAGGGACGAAGCGCCGCCTGAGCGCACCGTCCCTTAATTTTTATCATTTTTCGAAAACGCTGATGTCTCTCAGATGTACCGTATCGCGCGCGCCGGTTACAAACAGCGTCAATTTATCAGTTCTTACGTTTGACAGCTGGCAAATCTTGCGGTGACCGACAGTATAGCCCTCATAAACGCGCACACCTTCTCCGTTGATAATGCGGAAGGTCTCAATGCGCTGACCTTTTGTCAGATCCTCCATAATATTCATAAAGCCGATATCATGATATCCGTCCAACGTGATTTCAAACTTGCACTGAGTATCGCTGTCCATTTCTATCTGGCGAATCTCGCAGGGCAGCTTTTTCTTCTCGCCGAACGCGTTTTCAAGCGCTTCTCCGAGCTCTTTAAGTCTTGCGATATCACGCGGGTCAAATCTTCCGGACGGCATCGGAGGAATATTAAGGTTGAATGAAGTATTCGCGCCGCAGGAATTAAGGTATGTATTGAAAAGACGGTCAAGCGAATGAGGCTCTTCGTTTTCATGATAGAACCAGCCGTAACGGATCGACATATCGATTTCCGCGCCTGCAAAGCCAAGACTCTTTGCATACATTATATTATTCAGCTCGCCGATATTCTGATCGTGATTATACATATACGTAAGATCGCCGTTAAGCGGACCCTTGCCGGTCTGGGGCTCGCATCTGAAGCATAAATCTGTCGGCACAACCGCCCACTCTGAGCGGCGCGCCTGACCTGCCTCGTTTCCGCACCAACGTACGTCGGGACCGAAATCGTTAAAGATCGACGCATTAGGCTGATACTTTCTTATCAGTGAAATATAGCGGTCGTAATCATACACCTGTCTTCTGCCGTTCGGACCTTCGCCGCAGGCGCCGTCGAACCAGACCATAAACAGTTCGCCGTAACCGGTAAGCAGCTCTTCAAGCTGATTGCAGTAGTAGTCGTTGTATGCTTCCGTTCCGTAAAGCTTGCAGTTTCTGTCCCAGGGAGAAAGGTATACGCCGAATTTAATTCCGCCTCTGCGGCATGCGTCGGCGCATTCGCGGACAACGTCGCCCTTGCCGTCTTTCCACGGACTGTTCTTAACGCAGTGCTCCGTGTACTTGCTGGGCCACAGACAAAAGCCGTCGTGATGCTTTGCTGTGAGAACCAGACCCTTCATTCCGGCGGATTTGATCGCTTCAACCCATTCGTCACAGTTCAGATCGTAAGGATTGAAAATTTTTTCGTCCTCGTTTCCAAGTCCCCACTCAAGATTTGTATAGGTATTGACCGTAAAATGAACGAATGCGTAAAACTCCGTGTCAAACCAGTCCAGCTGACGCTTTGAAGGAACAACCGACGCAGCGGACTTTAAAAATTCCTTAAATTCCATAATTAATATCCTCTCTGAAAGATTTTTCTGAGAATTTTATGCATTTTTTGCATTATACCATAACAAAAAAAAATATTCAATATCTATTTCGATTCAAAAACATTTTACAGGTTGGTTTTTAAGACATCGAAGCAAAATATCCGCTCTTTTGGAATAAGAGAGCTCGTTTAACCGCCCGCCAAAAACACAGTTACGCCGTATGCGGCGCATCGCGGCAAAATAAAATTTTGCAAAGAAATTTATATAAATATATTGACAAATTATATAAAGCGTGATATTATATTAATAAAAGGAGTTACAATATACTCCGAGGAAAGGGTTGGTTAACCTATATGAAAAAAACATTATACAGTCTGATGCTTTCCGACGACGTCATGCGCGAGATTGACGCGCTCGCTCACAGAATGGGTACGAACCGCTCGAACCTCGTCAACATGATACTTGCGGAACGTGTTGAGATGCAGACGCCGGAGCAGCAGATAAGCGACATTTTCAGCGAAATCGAGCGGCTGCTTTCCGCATCGCGCGAGCTGGTTCCGTTTTTTACGCCCAATGCCCAGCGGGTTGCGGTACGCTCAAGTCTTGAATATAAATACCGTCCGACACTCAGATATGAAGTTGAGCTTGCAAGCGGATTTGTTCCCGGGGAGCCTATCGGAACACTGACCGCAAGCTTCCGTACGCAATCGCAGGGACTGCTTGAACTTCTCGGACGATTTTTCCGTTGTCTCGGACGGATTGAGGAGCGAACGCTTCCGATAGGAGTAGCATATTCGATAGAAAACGGACGGTTTACACGCGAACTCTCGTATCCGGTAAAGCGAAGCGGCTCCGGAGGCAGCAGCGCTCTCGACGCAAACGAGATTTCACGCGCGATAACCGATTATGTCAGCCTGATAGACAAGATGCTTAAGGCGTGCGTCGGAGGCGCGGATTCGCAGACGCTCGCAGATATGTATTCCGCGGACCTCGAAAAGCGTGCCGTCCTTATCTGATTAATTAAAAACCCGACAAATCCGGAAAGGGATGAATTATATGAATGCAGAAAAATTCACTCAGAAAACCATAGAAACAATAAATGCAGCACAGAATCTTGCGCGCGAAAGACAGAATCAGACAATAATGCCCGAGCATCTGCTCTATGCTCTTCTTTCGCAGGAAGGCGGGCTTGTCGGCACGCTGGTGTACAGAATAGGTCAAAAGTCCGGAAACACGGATGTTGTGGGAGCGATGCTCGGAGAGCTCAATGCAGCGATAAACCGTCTGCCCAAAGTCACGGGTACAAGCGACGAGCTTTATCCTTCGAGAGAGGTTTCCGCAGTTCTCAGATTTGCGGAAAAAGTCGCCGGACAGCTTAAGGACGAATATATATCGGTCGAGCATCTAATGCTCGGACTGCTTGCGGAAGGCGGACGCACAATTCAGGACGTCTGCTCAAAATACGGCATAACAAAACAGAGCTTCACCGACGAACTGGCAAAGGTCAAGACTTCGCCGGTCACAAGCGATAATCCGGAGGACACCTACGACGTTCTTGCCAAATACGGCACCGATCTTGTTGAACGTGCGCGCGAACAGAAGCTTGATCCGGTTATCGGGCGTGATTCCGAAATAAGAAGCGTTATCCGCATACTTTCGCGTAAAAGCAAGAACAATCCCGTACTGATAGGCGAGCCGGGCGTCGGAAAAACAGCGATTGCGGAAGGACTTGCGCAGCGTATAGTGCGTGAAGACGTACCGGACGGTCTGAAGGACAAAACAATATTCTCGCTCGACATGGGCGCGCTCGTTGCCGGCGCAAAGTACCGCGGAGAATTTGAGGAAAGGCTCAAGGCGGTTCTTAACGAGGTCAAGAAAGCGGAAGGCAAAATCATTCTGTTTATCGACGAGCTGCACACAATAGTAGGCGCAGGAAAAACGGAAGGCTCCATGGACGCCGGAAACCTGCTTAAGCCAATGCTTGCGCGCGGCGAGCTGCACTGCATCGGCGCGACAACGCTCGACGAATACAGAAAATATATTGAAAAAGACGCGGCGCTTGAGCGCCGTTTCCAGCCCGTAATGGTAGACGAGCCGAGCGTTGAGGACACAATCTCAATACTTCGCGGACTCAGGGAAAGATATGAGATCTTCCACGGTGTAAAGATACACGACAACGCTCTCGTATCCGCGGCGACGCTGTCGCACCGTTACATCACCGACAGATTCCTTCCGGACAAAGCGATTGACCTTGTCGACGAGGCCTGCGCAATGATAAGGACAGAAATTGATTCAATGCCGAGCGAGCTTGACGATCTCAGACGCGACATTATGCAGCTTGAGATTGAGGAAATGTCGCTGAAGAAAGAGGACGACCAGCTTTCGAAGGACAGGCTCGCAAAGCTTACTGCGGAGCTTGCCGAAAAGAAGGATAAATTCAACGAAATGAAGGCTCGCTGGGAATCCGAAAAGCAGGCAACCGAAAACGTAAAGAAGCTGAAGGCTGATATTGAAAAAATGACCGGCGACATGGAGCAGGCTCAGCTCCGCGGAGAGTATGAAAAGGCCGCAAAGCTCCAGTATTCGGATTTGCCGGCGCTTCAGAAAAAGCTTGAAGAAGCGGAAAAAGCGACCGAGCGCCAGAATCAGAACATGCTCGTACGTTCAACAGTAACCGACGAAGAAATTGCAGAGGTAGTCGCGCGCTGGACGGGCATACCCGTATCAAAGCTGGTTGAAGGAGAACGCGAAAAGCTGCTTCACCTTGAAGACATTCTTCACCGGCGCGTAATCGGTCAGAATGAAGCGGTCAGACTCGTAAGCGAAGCAATACAGCGTTCGCGCGCAGGAATTTCGGATCCGAACAGACCGATTGGAAGCTTTATGTTCCTCGGCCCGACCGGCGTCGGAAAAACCGAGCTTGCAAAAACGCTTGCAGAGTGTCTGTTTGACGACGAGCACAACCTTGTCAGAATCGATATGACTGAATACATGGAAAAATTCAGCGTATCCCGTCTTATCGGAGCGCCTCCCGGATACGTAGGCTACGACGAAGGCGGTCAGCTCACGGAGGCGGTCAGACGTCATCCGTACAGCGTCGTTCTTTTCGACGAGGTGGAAAAAGCTCATCCGGACGTATTCAATATTCTGCTTCAGATTCTCGACGACGGACGTATAACAGACAGTCAGGGAAGAACGGTCGATTTCAAGAATACGATTATAATTCTGACTTCAAACCTCGGCAGCCAGTACCTGCTCGACGGAATAACTCCGGAAGGAGAAATCTGCGAGAGCGCGCGTTCAAAGGTCATGGCAGAGCTGCGCGCGTCGTTCAGACCGGAATTTCTAAACAGACTTGACGAAATTGTCATGTTCAAGCCGCTGACAAAGGCAAATCTCAGCGGAATAATCGACAATCTGCTCTCCGGACTCAGAAAGCGTTTGGAGGAAAGAGACGCGGGAGGCGGCCTCAGGCTTGAAGTTACCGACGCCGCAAAGGAGCTTATCATCGACAACGGATACGACCCGGTATACGGCGCCCGTCCGCTTAAGAGATACCTGCAAGGCACCGCTGAAACTCTTATCGCAAAGGAGATACTTTCCGGAAATCTGACCTCCGGTTCGACAATCGTTCTGGACGCCGAAAACGGCAAGCTCGTATGCCGTCCGGTATATAATGCGGAAATTCTAAATTAAAAGCTCTTATCCGTTTCGGACATTAAAAATCGGAGACTGTTTAACAGTCTCCGATTTTTTTTAAGATAAAATATTTCTCAGGCTTTAAGCATGTTCTTAATAATATCCGGCAGAGAGCTCATCGCTTCTTCAAGCTTTGAAGCATCCTTTGCTCCCGCTGACGCGCTGTCAGGTCTGCCTCCGCCTCCGCCTCCGGTTATTGCGGCCGCCGCTTTAACGATATTTCCGGCGTGCGCTCCGGCTTTAACCGCATCCTTTCCGCACGAAGCGGTAAATGTCAGTTTGCCGCCGATATCGGCGCATATGACCGCGACGACGTCGGAATTTTCCGACTTGAATTTGTCGCAGACGGTACGGGGAAATTCCGGCGCACAATCTTTGAACAGGCCTTTAACCAAACGTATCGAACCGATTTTCTCGGCGCCCGAAATCAGGCTTCCGGTCTGAGCGTCCGCAAGCTTTTCGCCGAGAACGTCAATTTCGTGCTTCATGTCCTTAATTTCGCCCATAACCTGAGCGGAACGGCGGGCAATGTCTGCGGAATTTGCCGCTTTAAGTTCATGAGCCGCGTCGGAAATGAGCCTATCGCGCTCCGTAAGCAGTTCAAGCACGCCGTATCCGGTTGTGCCTTCAATACGACGTACGCCCGCGGCAACGGAGGATTCGGAAATAATTCTGAACAGTCCCGCCTTCGCGGTGTTGTCAAGATGAGTTCCTCCGCAAAGCTCCGTTGAAAAATCACCCATCTTAACCATTCTTACAACCGCGCCGTACTTTTCTCCGAACAGCGCCATAGCGCCGCTCTTCCGCGCGGTTTCAATATCTGTTTCAACAGTAGTTACCGGTTCGCCGGCGAGAATGTTTTCGTTTACAAGCGCTTCAACAGCATTTAGCTCTTCGGGCGTAAGCGCGGCAAAATGAGAAAAGTCAAAGCGAACGCGGGTATCGTCAACGTAAGAGCCGGCCTGCTCAACGTGCGAACCGAGAACCCTGCGCAGCGCCGCCTGAAGCAGATGTGCCGCCGAATGGTTTCGTCTGATCGCATTTCTGCGCAAAACGTCAATTTTCGCGCTGACCTTGTCGCCGACTTTTATAACTCCGTCGGTCATGCTGCAAAGATGTACGTAAACTCCTCCGGTTTTTTTCGTATCGGTTACATTTATTACAGTTTCACCGTCGTATATCAGACCGGTATCGCCGACCTGACCTCCGCCTTCGCCGTAAAACGGAGTTTTATCAAGTATGAGAGAGAATTCGCCTTCCGTAACTTCGTCAACGGAATCGCTTCCGACGATAACGGCGATAACCGTTGCCTCAGAAGAATCGTTTTCGTAGCCGACAAACTCCGTATGAGGAAGAGAGCTTATAAACGACTTCTGTTCGTCGCTCCAGCCGCTTATATTCGCTCTTGCGGAACGCGCGCGTTCGCGCTGCTCGGCCATAAGCCTGCGGAAGCCCTCCTCGTCGATGCCGAGTTTTGCTTCCTCCGCAATCTCACGGGTGAGATCGATGGGAAATCCGAAGGTGTCGTAAAGTCTGAATATATCCTCGCCGGAAAGCACTGTGCCTCCTGCGGAGATGGTATCGTTTATTATGCCGGAAAGAATCGAAAGACCGGAATCGATAGTTGCTGAGAAACGTTCCTCCTCGATGCGGATTATCTTCTTTATATATTCAAGCTTTTCCGTAAGCTCCGGATATTCGCTGAGATTTTCATGCGCAACAACATCGACAAGGTCGGCCAAGAACAAGTCGTTTATACCGAGAAGTCTGCCGTGGCGCGCCGCGCGTCTGAGCAGACGGCGGAGAACATATCCTCTGCCTTCGTTTGACGGAACAACGCCGTCGCATACCATAAACGCAGTCGAACGGATATGGTCGGTTATAACACGGAGCGAAATGTCGGTTTTCTTGTCGTCGCCGTAATTTACGCCGGCTTTTTTCGCAACTGCTTTCATAATATTCTGCACGGTATCGACTTCAAAAAGGTTGTCGACGCCCTGCATGAGGCAGGCGAGACGCTCAAGTCCCATTCCCGTGTCAATATTCGGCTTCGGCAGGCGTGTGTAATTGCCTTTTCCGTCGTTATCAAACTGAGTGAACACAAGATTCCAGAATTCCATGAAGCGGTCGCAGTCGCAGCCCGGCTTGCAGTCTGGACTGCCGCAGCCGTATTCCTCGCCGCGGTCAAAATGTATCTCCGAGCAAGGTCCGCAGGGTCCGGAGCCGTGTTCCCAGAAGTTGTCTTCCTTTCCGAGACGGACAATGCGATCGGACGAGACGCCTATTTTATTGTGCCATATGTCAAACGCTTCGTCGTCGTCCTGATATATCGTGACCCAAAGCCTGTCAACCGGCATTTCAAGAACATCGGTTATAAATTCCCATGCCCAGCTTATGGCTTCTTCTTTAAAATAGTCGCCGAAAGAGAAGTTTCCGAGCATTTCAAAGAAAGTACCGTGGCGCGCGGTTATTCCGACGCGCTCGATATCCGGCGTTCTTATGCATTTCTGACAAGTCGTCATACGGTGTCTCGGAGGCTCTATCTCGCCGGTGAAATACTTTTTAAGCGGAGTCATACCCGCATTTATAAGCAGAATGGATTTATCTCCCTGAGGAACAAGCGGAAAGCTTTTGTGCCGCAGATGTCCCTTCGATTCAAAAAATGAAAGATATTTTTCGCGAAGCTCGTTTAAGCCCATGTATTTCATTGTCATGAACATCCTTTTTCTAAATTATAATTTAATAATATATTCTATCAAAAATAAAAGGTTTTGTCAACTTTATTATTAAAAATTACTTAAAATAGTTACAAATATAGAAAATTTATTTATATATTTTTGTTTTTTTGCACTTGCATAAAAAACTTTTTCATGCTATAATGCTAGTTACATGAATTATACGAAAATGTATAAAAATTAATCAGGCATGTTTAAAAACGGCAAGAAAGGATTAAAACCGAAAATGAAAACCGCAGTAAAGATTTTTTCTGTGCTTCTCGCGCTGATAATGGCTTTTTCGGCCGTGGCATGCGCCGGAACACAAAAGAACAATGAAAAGACCGATGAACCGGTGACTACAAATGCTCCGGACACCGAACCCGATGAAGTTCAGTTTGAAAAAGACAATCTTCCAAGCGACATAAAAAGCCTTTATGACGGTAAAACCGTAACGGGACTTGTTTGGGAGGACGTTTATTTTCCGGAATTTTATATAGAAGAGCCTTCCGGAGATATCGTTTCAAACTCGATCTACAAGAGAAACCTGAATGTCAGCGAACGTCTTGGAATCAAACTTAATTTCGTTGAACAAAAGGGCAGCTACAATTACCAGGGCGACTTTGTCAACTATGCTTACAAATCAATATCGGGAAGCGAGCAGGCGTTCGACTATATAGGCGGATACAGCAGCGCAACGGCGGCTCTCATTCTCAAAAACGTTCTGACAGACCTGGCAAACGAGGAATATGCCCCGTATCTGGATTACGATAAGCCGTGGTGGCCTAAGTTCCTTATTGAAGAAGCGTCGGTTCGCGGTCAGGTGCGCGCAATTTCCGGAGATATTTCAACGAACCTTATATATATGATGTTCGGAATATATTTCAACAAAGAACTGCTTGACACATTCAATGTTGAAGATCCGTATCCGATTGCGGAAGCAGGAAACTGGACTATTGACCAGCTTATAGAAATGGCAAAAGTCTGCTACACAAATGAAGACGACGAATCCAGAAGATATTACGGATTCTATTCGACGCACAACTACCCGTGGTATCATACGTGCGGTTTCAAATATGTCGAGCATGACTCCGACGGCGATATATACGCTTCCGACGATATAGAAGACGAGCGCGTACATTCACTTATTGTAAAGCTTTGCGATTTTCTTTACACGGGTGAAAGAGAAGAACCTACCAATACAACTTTTAAAGACGGAAAAATCGCATTCACTTTATGTGAAATGTACTATGCCGCAAGCGATCTTAGAAGCGTCGAATTCTCCTTCGGATTCCTTCCTCCTCCGAAATATGATGAAAACCAGGAAAGCTATATAACCTGTCTCTCGTTCCCGCACACGCTTTATGCGATACCCAAAGACGTAAAAGACTCGGTAATGTCGAGCGCAGTACTTGAAGCGCTTGCTTCCGAATCCTACAGAACGGTTTCTCCCGTACTGTTTGAGGACGCTCTTAAAGTTAAGTATTCCGACATCGGAGACGCTTATTCATCAAGAATGTATGACTATACAAGAGCCGGAGTAACCTTCGATATGGGAAGAATGTTCGGAATGTGCCTCTTCGACGACCAGACCTGGGCGGCTTTCTCATCATGTATATCCGATAACAACCCCAACTGGGCGTCTAAAGCAAAGGGAATATACACTTTGGTAAAGAACCGTTTGAAGAAGCTGACAAAGGCAATGACCGCCGATTAATTAAACGGTAAATTAAAGGACCTGCAAAATTACGCAGGTCCTTTTTAAATTTTACTGTAAAGACGTTCGGTTATTCTTCGAATTCTTCATCCGTCTCTTCTTCCGTTTTGCCGTCGGACTTAACAACCGTCATATTAACGAGCTTTGCTCCGTCGGAAAGACGCATAAGTATAACTCCCTGGGAAACTCTTCCAACAGAGGATATGCCGTTTACGTGGGTTCTGATAACCGTTCCGGCGTCGGTAATAAAGAGAACGTCGTCGTCTTCGGAGACCGCGGAAACAGCGCTGAGCTTACCGGTTTTTTCGGTTATGTTATGACACTTCATTCCCTTTCCGCCGCGGTTGTGTCCCGCAAATTCATCAAACGAGGTCTGTTTGCCGTATCCGTTTTCTGTTACGGTAAGCAGCTTTTTATTTTCGTCAACAATAGAAACGCCGACGACTCTGTCTCCCTCTTCAAGACGGATACCGATAACTCCGGACGCGGTTCTTCCCATAGGACGAACCTGACTTACCGGGAATCTGACGGCAAGTCCATTCTTCGAAGCAATGATTATTTCTTCTTCCGGAGCCGTACTCAGAACAAATCCAAGTTCGTCGCCTTCATCAAGTGAAATTGCGATCTTACCGTTGCGGTTAATGCGTTCAAATTCGGAAAGAGATGTGCGTTTGATCGTACCGCCGCGCGTAATCATTGTAAGATAATCGGCTTCATCAAACATTTCGGCGGATATCAGAGCCGTAACCTCTTCGTCGGGCTGTATATCGATAATATTAATTATGTTTGAACCCTTTGCCGTGCGCGACGATTCCGGAATCTGATAAGCCTTTATTGAATAAACCTTTCCCTTATCGGTAAACATAAGCAGAGTCGAATGAGAATTGACCGCAGCTACCTTTTCAACCGAGTCCTCTTCCTTCGTTGTCATTCCTATGATCCCTTTTCCGCCGCGCTTTTGCGCCTGATAAACATCGGAGGGAAGACGCTTGACATAGCCGTCTCCGGTCAGCGTAATAACGCAGGTGTGACGCTCGATTATATCTTCGAGCATAATTTCATTTTCAACTTCAACGATTTCGGTCCGGCGTTCGTCGTTGTAGCGGTTTTTAATGTCCGTAAGATCATTTTTAATTATTTCTTTGAGCTTAATTTCATCGTCAAGCACCGCTCTGTATTCGGCAATAAGCGAGCGAAGCTCTTCAAGACGCGCCTCAACCTTTTCACGTTCCATTCCCGAAAGCTTACCGAGCGTCATATCGACGATTGCCTGAGCCTGAGCGTCGGTCAGTCCGAATGATTCGCAGAGTTTTGCCTTTGCGTCCGGAATCGATTCGCTTGAGCGAATTATCTTTATGACCGCTTCGATATTGTCTATCGCAATTTTATATCCCTCAAAAATATGTTCGTCGCGCAGAGCTTTGTCAAGATCAAAACGAACGCGCCTTGTTACAACATCCTTCTGATGCGCAATGTAGTATTCAAGAATCTGCTTCAGATTAAGCACCCGTGGCTCGTTGTTTACAAGCGCAAGCATATTCACCGCACACGTATCCTCAAGCTGAGTATATTTATACAACTGATTGAGAATAAGCTGTCCGTTTGCGTCGTGACGGTATTCTATAACGATACGCATACCGGCCCTGCCCGTTTCGTCACGAAGCGCGGTTATGCCTTCAATACGCTTTTCCTTTACGCAGTCGGCGATGCTGATTACAAGATTCGCCTTATTTACCATGTAAGGAATTTCCGTAACAATAATCCTGTGCTTGTCTTCCTCAATTTCCGCTTTTGCACGTACCATTATACGTCCTTTTCCGGTCATGTAGGACTCTTTTATACCGTTGTAGCCGTATATTGTGGCGCGAGTCGGAAAATCGGGACCTTTTATAAACTGCATAAGCTCCGGAATCGTCGCTTCGGGATGCTCCATAAGATAAATTGTACCGTCGATGACTTCGCCCATATTGTGAGGCGGAATATTTGTCGCCATACCGACCGCTATACCGACCGAGCCGTTTACAAGAATATTCGGAAAACGGGACGGAAGAACCGTCGGCTCCAAAAGCTTGTTATCGAAGTTCGGAGCCATATCGACGACGTTTTTATTTATATCCGAAAGCATTTCGCCCGCAAGCTTGGACAGTCTCGCCTCGGTATAACGGTAAGCAGCGGCTCCGTCTCCGTCGACGTTGCCGAAGTTTCCCTGTCCGTCAATTAAAAGATATCTGAGCGAGAACGGCTGAGCCAGTCTTACCATTGCGTCGTAAACCGAAGAGTCGCCGTGCGGATGATACCGTCCGAGTACGTTACCGACCGTTGCAGCCGATTTATGATACGGCTTATCATATGTCAGCTTATCCTCGTTCATTGCGTAAAGAATTCGTCTGTGCACCGGCTTCAGACCGTCGCGCACATCCGGAAGGGCTCTTGACTTTATAACCGACATTGCATACTGTATAAAGGAAGCTTTAACTTCCTTTTCCATGCCCACGTCAATTATTTTTTGATTTTCAAATTCAAAATTTTCATCCTCGTGTTGATTTTTCTTAGCCACTTTAAAATTCCTTTCTTCTGCCGAAACGGAGTTATCAACAAGTTTTCAACAGCTTTTCTCATATTTTTCATCATATTATTTTTTTGAAAATCTGCTTTTTAAAACTCAAATAAACCATCCGTCACGGCATCTGTCCACCGATATCCTACAAGTTTTCCACATTTGATCAACAACCTGTGGAAAACAGAACTGTTCTTATTTTTGATAATATTATTCAAGAAAAAACTTTGCATTTATTACTGTCATGCCGATTTTTTACTCAAACAAACAACCAGTTTTCAACAAGTTTTTCACATGCTGTTGAAAACAGTTATTCACATTTTTTTTAAAAATCGAGATCCTCGGCATATTTTGCGTTTTCCTCAATAAATTCACGTCTCGGATCGACCTTATCGCCCATAAGAATGGAAAAAATTTCATCGCACTCCATAGCGTCGTGTATCGTCGCTCTTAGAATTGTTCTTGTATTCGGATCCATAGTAGTTTCCCAAAGCTGTTCCGGATTCATTTCGCCGAGACCTTTATATCTGTTAGTTATAACGCTGTCGGGATTATCGCCGCCAAGCTCTTTTACAAAAGCGTCTTTTTCCTCGTCAGAAAAAGCGTATCTGACATTTTTGCCTCTTGCAACTTTATAAAGAGGCGGCTGAGCAAAGTAGATGTGACCGTCCTCGATCAGCTTTTTCATATGACGGTAGAAAAACGTCAGAAGAAGTATACGTATATGCGAACCGTCAACATCGGCATCTGCCATGATAATAATTTTTCCGTAGCGAAGCTTTTCAACATTGAAATCCGGACCTATTCCGCAGCCGATCGCCTGAATTATCGGAATCAGCGACGGATTTGCATATACCTTGTCGATACGGCTTTTTTCAACGTTCAGAACCTTTCCGCGCATGGGAAGTATAGCCTGATATTTGCTGTTTCTGCCGTCCTTTGCGGATCCTCCCGCGGAATTACCCTCGACCAGAAACAGCTCTGTGAGGTCCATACGCTTTTCCTGACAGTCCCAAAGATTTCCTGGAAGAGACGTACCCTCAAGCGCTCCTTTACGGTTACGCGCAAGATCACGTGCCTGACGAGCCGCTTCATGCGCTCTCGCAGCGGAAATCGCCTTGTCCAGCACAAGTTTTGCGATCGAAGGATTCTCTTCAAAATATTCTCCAAGCTTTTCTCCGACGAGATTATCGACGAAAACGCGTATATCTGAGTTTCCGAGCTTTGCTTTTGTCTGCCCTTCAAACTGCGCGTCCTGAAGTTTAACGCTTACAACGGCGGTTAATCCTTCGCGTATGTCGTCTCCTGAAAGGTTTTTGTCGTTATCCTTTAAAAATCCGAGCTTGCGCGCATATTCGTTTATAACGCGCGTGATAGCCGTTTTAAAGCCTGTCTCATGCGTTCCTCCGTCAATGGTATGAATATTATTTGCGAAGGTCATGAGAGTGTCCTGATATGTGTCGTTGTACTGTATCGCAACTTCTGCGGTTGTGAAGCCTTTCTGAGCTTTCATATAGATTACATCATGCAGAATGGAGCAGTGTTTGATTGTATTCAGATGCTGAACAAACGAAATAATTCCGCCCTCATAATGGAGCACGCTTACAGCCGGCTCAAGCTTTGTTCCGTCCGTATCAAAACGTTCGCGTTCGTCGCGTACGATAATTTTAACTCCGGCATTAAGAAACGCCTGCTCTCTCAAATGATTTACAAGCACGCCGTATTCGAAGACGGTTGTCTCAAAAATTTCCGGATCCGGCTTAAAGCGTACGTAAAGACCGCGTTTGTGCTCGCTTTCTTCCGTAACGTCTCCGATTTTTTTGAAAGGACGGTCAATTTTTCCGCGTTTAAAACTTCCGGTAAAAATTTCGCCGTCGAAAATATCTTCGTATTCAAAGGTTTCCGAGAGCGCGTTAACGACCGATGCACCGACGCCGTGCAGACCTCCGGAAATATTGTAGCCGCCTCCGCCGAATTTTCCGCCCGCATGAAGAACGGTAAAAACAACTTCAGGCGTTGGAATACCCATTTTGTGATGGATTGCCGAAGGAATTCCGCGTCCGTTGTCTCGGACGGAAACAGATCCGTCGTTATGAAGCGTAACCAGAATTTCCGAGCACTGTCCGGCGAGAGCTTCGTCTATCGAGTTGTCGACAATTTCGTAAACAAGGTGATGAAGACCGCGTTCGGAGGTTGACCCTATATACATGCCTGGTCTTTTTCTTACGGCTTCGAGACCTTCAAGCACTTGTATTTGGTTTTCGTCGTAAGTCTGATTGTTTTGCATTTAAGTGGTCCTTTCTGTGGAAATGATCCGTATTTAAAACCCGGCTGTGGAAAATATTATTTTTTCCTTTGGCGCGGGGAGAATAAAAACATAGATAAGATAAGAATATGTATAAACAAAAGTAATCGAAGTAAGGATTGTGGAAAATGTGGAAAACCGCTTGAAACAAGCCTGTCATGCAGTTTTGCCGGACAATAAAAACTAAAAATTAGCTGTGGAAAACGCAGTAAAAGCTGTTGCCGGAATCTGAAATCATAAATATGACATCCTGTGACAAGCCTGTGGAAAACTTGTGAGAAACCTGCGTCAGCGATTTTTCAGTTCCGATATCAGTCCTTTTACCTCGGCCTCATACTGAGGATTTGTCTTAATTTTATTTTCTACCGTTTCAAGAGAGTTTATTATTGTTGAATGGTCTCGGTTGAAAACTTTTCCTATTGCCGGAAGCGACATATCGGTCATTGTGCGGATTATATATATTGCAATATGACGCGGTGCCGTAAGCTCCGATGAGCGTCCTTTGCCTTTCAGCGCTTCAACCGTAACGCCGTACTTTTTTGTTACAAGATTCAGAATTTTGTCAACGGTGACGCTTACCGGTTCCGAGCCTGTAAGCATATCGGAAATCGAACGTATAGCAAGATCAATCGTAATCGGAGCGCCGCTGAGAAAGCTCTTTGCCGCGATCTTTCTGACCGCTCCTTCAAGCTGTCGTACATTTGAGTGAAGATTCTCGGCTATGTACGCCATGACGTCAGTCGGCATCTGAATGCCGACGGCTTCCGTTTTGGCTTTTAAAATAGCCATTCTCAGCTCCATGTCCGGAGGCTGTATATCTGCGCCGAGTGCGCTTTCAAAACGTGTTCTCAGACGTTCCTCAAGCGTTTTCATTTCGCGAGGAGGACGGTCTGAGGTCATTATGATCTGCTTGTTGTTTTCGTAAAGCGCATTGAAAGTATGGAAAAATTCTTCCTGCGTCGATACTTTTCCTGCGATGAACTGTATATCGTCGATCAGCAATACGTCGGTCTGTCGGTACTTTTCACGGAACTGCTTTGTGATATTACGGCTTATAGAGTCTATAAGCTGATTTGTAAAATCTTCTCCTTTGACGTAAACAACCTTTTTGTCCGGCAGAGTTTTCTGAACGCGGTCGATAACTGCGTAGAGCAGGTGTGTTTTGCCGAGACCGCTCGGACCGTATATAAGCAGGGGATTTGTGTTTCCTCCCGGATCCGCCGCCGCCGCTATACACGCCGAATGAGCAAACCGGTTTGAGCTTCCGACAACAAAGGTCTCAAAGGTATATTCAAATTTATTAAATTTGTAAACGTCTGCGTAGTTAATGATTTTTGAATCGCCGACCGAAGTGAATATTTCCGGATTTGCAGGTTTTTCGTCGGTTTTTTGAACGTCCGTACTATCCGGCGGAAGAATGCATCCGATTTTATTTTCGGTTTTTTTCGAATTTTTATTATCTTCAAACGAAGTGTCTTCTTTTTGAAGCCGTATTTCCGAAAGCACCTTGCTCTGCGCTTGGTCCGAACGGATGTCAACGCTGACTTTGTATCCTAAAAGCTCCGCCAGCGCCTTTTCTATCTCCGTACGGTATTTGTCGCCTCGTACAATGTCTCGTTTAAAATCGCTCTTTGCGACAAGTACAACGCTTGTATCGGTTATCATAACGATTTTAAGCTCTTTGAACCAGAGATTCATCGTTGTTTCCGTATATTGAGTATTTCTTTCAATAACCTTGAGCGCGGCTTCCCAGACCTCGCTGTATTCAACATTTTCTGACATGGCAGCTCCTTTGTAGGTTTATATGCGTCATTTTGGGGATTTATCGGTTTTATGTGCTTTGTGTCCCGGAATTAACGGAGTTAATTTCTTAACGGAGTTAATTTCTTGCCGATACGATTTTAAGCTCCTTAAACCGAAGATTTATCGTTTTTTTTGTATACTATTTCCGTCAGCCATTTTGAAAAATTGTCAGATTTCTCTGTTCTGTAAGGTCGAGGTTGAAATCTGCGACAGTATAACCTTGTTATCGTCTGTTAGAATAAAGGATTTCGGCAGCTCTTCCGCCGCCGTATCTGTGGCGCCGTTTTTCTCATGCGTTTTAAGAAAATCGCGGGTGTCGGCGGATACGGTCGCCGTATCAAGATCAAAAATTCCGATTATTTTCGAACATAAAATATTTTTACTGTTTCCGATGTGAAGAAACATAACTATCCTCCGCACTAAAGCAATTCGGGAACTCCGCCGGACACTTTATACGCTTTTCCCTTTAATTTAACAGCCGGCTCGCAGGACGTCATGATAACCTGACGTCCGCCTATACCGGAAAGCAGATACTCTCTCCTGCGCTCGTCAAGCTCGCTCAGAACATCGTCGAAAAGAAAAACGGGATATTCTCCGGTATACTCCTTTGAAAGCTCGCCTTCGGCAAGCTTCATCGCGAGCGCAATCGACCTCTGCTGACCTCTTGAAGCAAACGTACGCGCGTCTTTTCCGGACAAAGTAATTTGTATATCGTCCTTGTGAATTCCGTAGAGCGTGCAGCCTGCGCGCAGCTCTGCGTCAATATTTTCAGTCAGAAGCTTAAGATATGCGGATTTATCGCGCGGCGTCCGATAAACAAGACCGGCAACTTCGGCTCCGCCTGTCATATCTTTTACAAACGCTCCGGCTGCCTCTCCGAGCCGTTTTATATAGCAGTCGCGTTTTGAAGCAATAATTTCCGCTTCAAAGGCAAGCTGTTCCGACCATATTTCGATTGTGTCAATAAGCGAGTGCGGCGCGTTGGGCTCGCGGCAGGCGCGCAGGAGAGCGTTTCGCTGACTTAAGATATTGCTGTACTTTCTGAGCGACGAAAGATACAGCTTGTCCGACTGAGAAAGCGCCACATCTGCAAACGAGCGCCTTGCCGCCGGTCCGTCGCAGACAATGGACAAATGCTGCGGGCAAAACAAAACCGCTCTGAAAAATCCGATCATTTCGCTCATAAGAGTAACCGGCGCGCCGTTTTTACGGCAGAATCGCTTGTGATTTTCACCGTCCCACCTGACGCTCATCAGACAGCTTCCGGACGTTTCGTTTTCGCAGGAGAGCGAAAGTCCGGCTGACTGTTCGCCGTAGCGTATAAGTTCCGAATCGTGCGAGGAGCGGAAGCTTCTGCCTGACGCAAAAATGTATATTCCTTCAAGCAGGTTGGTTTTTCCCTGCCCGTTCATACCGCCGATGAATGTGACCTCGGGATCCGGCTCAATAACGGCGTCCTCGATATTGCGGTAATTATGGTATTTTATACGCTCGAGGCGCATGGAATTATTTAATGTGACGGACCGGACCGACAATCATGAGAAAACGCTTGTCTTCCTCTTCATCGTCCGGCTCGATAAGCGTAAACGAAAGCGGAGAGGTCATTGAGAGCTTGACGGTGTCGCTTTTCAAAGCCTTCATAGAGTCGCATAAATACCGGCAGTTGTAGCATATTTCAATATCCGGACCGGTTTTTTTAATTAAGGGAATATCGTCGCTGACGCTGTTTGTAATAGAAACGGCGCTGATGTTAAGCGATCCGTCCGTAAAATTCAAAATTACCGGAGTTTTTGCTTGTCCGGGCTGACGGTCCTCGGTAACGAGAAGCGCTCTGTCAAGCGCGTCGCTGAACTGTTCTTTGTCAATTTTTACATTAATTTCGCTCGATTTCGGAATTATCCGTTCGTAGTCGATGTATTCAACGTCGATCAGACGCGCGAACATGGTGTAGCGCTCGGTTTCAAAGAGAATGTGCTTGCGTCCGAGTCTGAGGGTGACCGCATCTCCGTCGCCGAGCAGACGCATAAGCTCGTCGGTTGTTTTAAGCGGAAGAATAAAGCGCATATCGATTTCTTCGCCGTCATCATTTATCGAGGTAAGCTCGGTTTTCTGTTCACAGAGCGCAAGTCTGAATCCGTCGCTTCCGACCGCTGTGAAAACGCCGCCGCATACCTTCATGAAAACGCCGTTGAGAGAGGGTCTGGGGTCGTTTAACGCAGCGGAAAACGCTGTGCATCTGATAAGCTCTGCAAGGTCGTCCTGCTTCATTGAAAAGCCCTTGTCGCTTGTAATTTCGGGCAGATCCGGGTAAGCCGATCCGGGCTGCGCCTGAAGCTCAAATACCGATTTTCCGTTATATATTCTTGTTTTCAGAGTTTTTTCATCGATTTCGACAGTAACGTTTCCCGCAGGCATCGCTTTAATGATTTGGGCAAATCTCATAGCGTTAAGTAAAAAGAAGCCTTCCTCTTCGACTCGGCACGGTACAGTTACCTTTATTCCCTTTTCAAGATCATATCCGACAAACAGGCATCCGTCGCCGCAAGTTTGCATAAGAACACAGTCAAGCGCTTTGATTGTATTTTTTCCGGACGCGACCGAGCATACGGGAGCCGTCGATTCAATAAGCTTGTCACGATCAATCGTTATCTTCATGTCGTTTTTCCTTTTCCTACATATTAATATATATACTAAATATATTATATCACATTACACGTCTGAATGCAAGCGAAAAACCGCCTTTGAAGGAAAAGAAAAACCGGTATTTTTCAAAAGATTTTGTAAAAATAAAAACAGCCGGCGCAAGACTGCAAATACAGCGCGCCGGCCAAAAAAAGGTATGTAATTATCTCTTTGAGAGGACGTTATTTTCGTATGACTTGACTTCGCACAGCCAATCGTTCCTTTGAGGAACATTCTGAGTTTCGCAGTAGCGGTCCCATACGGCGGCAAAGGGATACGACTTAAGCTCTTCAAGAAGTGCGAGCCGCGACGTATAATCCATATCGTTTTCATATTTACGAAGCAGCGCGGTAGGCTCGAGCTTTGCATAAAGAAGCGCTTTCTGCATATTGCGGGAACCGATTACCCATGCGGCGATGCGGTTTATGGAGGCGTCAAAATAATCGAGGCCGATATGAACGCGGTCCTCAAAACCGTTGCGTACAATCTCAAGCGCAATATATTTCAGCTCGTCGTCAAAAATTACGACATGATCGCTGTCCCAGCGTACCGGACGCGAAACGTGAAGCAGTATCTCGTCAAGGAAGAGTAGCGCAGAAGATATTTTGTCGGAAATCTGTTCCGTCGGATGGAAATGACCGGCGTCAAAGGTGAGAAGAGTGTTGTTTTTAACCGCGTAGCCCATAAGGAATTCGTGAGAACCTATGGTGCAGGATTCCGCTCCTATTCCGAAAAGCTTGGATTCGATAGAGTCACGCGTATATTTCGGATCGAGCTTGAGCGCGAATATTTTGTCGTAGGAATCCTTGAGTCGCGCGCGGTATGCCAAACGGTCTACCGGGATGTCCTTAAAGCCGTCGGGTGTCCAGTGATTCGTAATGCAGGTGCTGCCCATTTTTTCGCCTATGTACGCGGCGATTTTACGGCAGTTCAGCGCGTGCTCAATCCAGAAGCTGCGTATTCCTTCGTCGTGGTGGCTGAGCGTAAAGCCGTCGGAGGCAAGCGGATGCGACATGAAGGTTGTATTGAAGTCGATGCCGAAGCCGTTCTTTTTCGCCCATTCGATCCATGAGTCAAAATGTTTGGGCTGGGGTTCGTTTCGCGGCACGTTTTCTCCGAGATTGTCAAGATAGATTTCATGAAGCGAAATGCGTTTTATTCCGGGAATGAGCGACGCGGCTTTTGTAAAGTCGTCGCGGAGCTGATCAATATTAGTTGCTCTGCCGGGATAGTTGCCGGTTGTCTGGATGCCTCCGGAAAGAGCTGCGTCGGGATTTTCAAAGCCGTGAACGTCGTCGCCCTGCCAGCATTGTATGGAAATCGGTATCTTTGCGGTTTCTGCAATCGCCTTTTCGGTGTCGACGCCTAACTTTGCGTAAAGCTCCTTTGCGTATTCATAGGTTTTTTCGGTTGTTGACATAATTAATATTCCTTTATATGTATAAAAATTTACTTTGCAATCTTAATAAAACGCTCGTAGCCTTCATCCCACATATCGGTATTTTCAGGCTCGTATTCCTTTACGTCGAAGGAATTGCGAACGACTTCACGCGCCTCCGAAAGCGATCCGATTTCGCCCAAACCTATTGCCTGAACCGCGAGATTTCCTATTGCGGTCGCTTCAGTGGGGCCGGCGATTACGGGTCTGCCGCAGGCAGAGGCGGCAAAGCGGCAAAGCGGAGCTTCCTTTGTTCCGCCGCCGACAATGTTTATAAACGGAACGCGGTGGCCTTTCAGCAAATCAATCTGTTCTGCGGTCTGGCGGTATTTCATTGCAAGACTGTCGAAAATGCAGCGTACAATTTCTCCGACGGTTTCCGGAACCGGCTGATTTGTCTCGCGGCAGAAGTCCGCGATACGCTTTGGCATGTTTCCGGGCGCCGCAAAACGGTTATCTGCCGGGTCGATAAAGGAACGGAGCGGCTTTGAGGCGACTGCCATATCGGAAAGCTCATCATAGCTGTATTTCTTTCCTTCGCGCGCCCACTGACGGCGCGATTCCTGCTCGAGCCAGAGTCCCATAATATTTTTGAGGAAACGAATCTTTCCTCCGACGCCGCCTTCATTTGCGAAACCGTATTCCAACGCTGCCTTTTCCGTGTTCGGAGCGTCAAGCTCGGTTCCCATAAGCGACCATGTTCCGCTGCTTATGTATGTAAAATCGTTTCCGTTGGCGGGAACTGCCGCAACGGCTGAAGCGGTGTCGTGCGAAGCTGTGAGATAGATGTCCGGAGACATTGTACCGCCGAATTCTTCAACGATTGAGCTTCTGAGCTTGCCGACCTTGGTTCCCGGCATCGATATATCGGTAAAGATTTTTGAAGGGATGCCGAATTTTTCAATCATATCGAACGCCCAGTTGCGCGTTTTTGCATCGAGCAGCGCTCCGGTTGATGCAATCGTATATTCGGTTCGCATTTCACCGGTGAGGAAATAGTTCAGCAGGTCGGGCATAAAGAGCAGCTTCTCTGCTTTGTCAAGCGCGCCCGGATCCTCGCGAAGTCTTGCGAGAAGCTGGAAAACGGTATTGATGTTTATAAGCTGGATACCTGTTGTGCCGTAAAATTCGGATACCGGAACTTTTTTGTAGGCATATTCCTGAATATTGTCGGTAAGCGTATCGCGGTAGTTATGAGGGTTGCCGAGCAGTCTTCCGTTTCGGTCGAGCAATCCGTAATCTACGCCCCAGGTGTCGATTGCAACGCTTTTAATATCGCGGTCGTCGGACAGTGCGCATTTGTTGAGCGCGGCTTTTATCTCAAAAAATATACGAAGCGTGTCCCAGTGGAAGGTGTTTCCGACCATAACGGGATCGTTTGAAAAGCGGTGTATTTCGTTCAGAGTAAGCTTTTTTCCGTCGAATTCACCGACTATACCTCTGCCGCTTGATGCGCCGAGGTCTATTGCGAGCATTTTCATATGTAGAATGTTCCTTTCGGGTGGAAATTATTTTTCGAATACAATTTCTTTGAGCGCGGTTACGGCTGCTCCGAATGCTTCTTCGGACGAGCTGTACGCGGATCCGACCTTTGGATGTTCGCCGGTTTCAAGCTTTTCCAGTCCGGCGAAAACGCGGAGATGAGGCTCAACTGTGAGATAATATGTCTGTTCACGGCTTCTGAGAGAGTCTATAATGTCCTTTATACGTGCAATTCCGTAGCCGGATGCGACAATCGTACCGTCTTCAACGGCGTCTTTAATGTGCATATAATATATCTTGTCTTTGAGCAGTTCAAAAGCGTACGGGAAGGTTTCGACCTTTTCCTGAATAAAATTGCCCGGGTCGAAGACGCACTTTATTCTGCCTGCAAATTCTTCCTGAATATCAAGGCAGCGATCCGCATTGGCGCCGTAAATTCCTTTTTCGTTTTCGTGGCAGAGATAAACTCCCGCCTTATCGGCTTCGTCCGCCATAGCGGAAAGCCTGCGCATAACCTCGCTGCGGTGTCCGTCTAAGTCGCCATCGCTGATGTAAAAGCTGAACATACGTATATTGCGCGTGCCGAGTTTTTTTGCAATTTCAATGGCGCGGCGCGTTTTTTCAAGGTGAGGCTCAAACGGATCCGTAATCTGGATTTTTCCGAGGGGAGATCCGATTGAGGATACGGTTATTCCTTCAAGAGTGAGCTTTTCCTTTACTGTATCAAGCTCGCTGTCGCTAAGATCCAGAATGTTCTTACCGTTTACGCCGCGTATTTCCATATGAGTTATGCCGTTTTCTTTAAGACCTTCAATCTGGCGGTCAAAATCGGATGAATACTCATCGGAAAATGCGCTGAGAATAAATTTTGCCATGATTAAAATACCGTTCCTTTCTTTGAATATATGGCAGAATTGGAATTATTTAAGTTCAACAATCGTAACGCCGGTATCTCCTTCGCCGTAATTGCCGAGGCGGAAGGATTTGACGCGGCTGTCGGCTTTCAGACACTTATGAAGCGCGTTTCGAAGCGCTCCGGTGCCCTTGCCGTGGATGATCGTGACTGTTTGCATACGGGCGACTTTGGCTTCGTCGAGATATTTGTCAACCATAAACCACGCGTCGTCGGTCAGCTGACCGCGAAGGTCGAGCGACGGAGAAAAATTCTTATTTACGACTGCGCGGTAGGAGGCGGCCGCAGTCTTTTTCTTATCGGCTGAGGTAACAGTAACCGCCTCCTCGACAAGACGCAGATTTTTTACGGTTGTCTTTGTGTTAATAAGCCCCGAACGGACAACAACATTTCCGTCCTTGTCCGGGCCTTCGGTTATTGTTCCCTGCTTATTTATGTTTACGAGCAGTACCGTATCCCCGGTGCGATAGTCACGCGGAGGCTCGTAATTGTCGTTGGTGTTTTCGATTACGGGATTGATACTGTCGGACGCTCCGCGCAGACTCCTGCGTATCTCACGGCGCGCGCGGTCGAGAGAGCCGGCAAGCTCCTCCGATTCGCGGCGGCGTTTGACTTCGTCAAGCTCAGCAAGCACGTAATCCGACGTAACTCTCGCGCTTTCAATGATCTGAACCGCCTTTGCCCGGCTTTTTTCAAGCTCTTTTTCGGCGTTTTCAAATTCGGCACGGAGTTTTTTCTCATTTTCATTTTTAAATTGTTCGTATTCTTTGCGCATCCGTTCGGTTTCCGCAAGCTTGCGCTCCATTTCGATGCGGCTTTCCTCAAGCTTTTCGATGACAAATTCAAATCGCTTGTTATCGCTTGAAATGCGGTCCTTGGCGTTCTGAATTATATCATTGTCAAGTCCCAGACGCTGTGAAATGGCAAATGCGTTTGATTTTCCGGGAGTTCCGATTATAAGCCGGTAAGTCGGACGGAGCGTTGCGATATCAAATTCGCAGGAAGCGTTTGTAACTCCTTCTGTGTCCAGCGCCCAGACTTTTAGTTCCGCATAGTGCGTTGTTGCGGCGCACATCGCGCCGTCGGAGCGTAATTTTTCAAGAATCGAAATAGCAAGCGACGCGCCTTCGGTCGGGTCAGTTCCCGCGCCAAGCTCGTCAAGCAGTACAAGACTGCGGTTGTCGGCTTTTTTCAGAATATCCACGATATTAACCATATGCGCGGAAAAAGTTGAAAGCGACTGCTCGATTGACTGTTCGTCGCCGATATCGGCGAGTACGGAATCAAATACGCATATGACAGAGTCGCTGTTTGTCGGAAGATGCAGTCCTGACTGAGCCATAAGCGCAAAAAGACCGACGGTTTTCAGCGTGACCGTCTTTCCGCCGGTGTTCGGACCGGTTATAACAAGCGTGTCATAATCGCCGCCGAGTGTAACCGTGATAGGAACGACTTTGTTTTGATCAATCAGCGGATGACGTGCGCTGCGCAGATTTATAATGCGTTTATCGGAAATTTCGGGTTCAAGAGCCTTCATCCTGAAGGAAAGCTCCGCCTTCGCAAAAACGAATGAAAGCTCGGTTATTGTGTGATAATCCTGCATTAGAATGCCGGAAACCGACGCGCAAAGCGCCGAAAGCTCCGCCAAGATGCGGTCGATTTCATGCTGTTCCTTGCTTTGAAGCTCTCTCAGCTCGTTATTTGCTTCAACAACAGAGAGCGGTTCAATAAAGAGCGTCGCACCGGAGGCGGAGGTATCGTGAACCAGTCCTTTTATTTCGTTGCGGCATTCCGCTTTAACCGGGACGACATATCTGCCGTTTCGCATCGTGACTATGTTTTCCTGAAGCGCTTTGCTGAAAGCACCGCCGGAAACATATTTCTGAAGAGAATCCTTAATACGGTTGTTTGCGCCTTTGATTTTGCGCCTTATATCGGAAAGCTCAGGGCTTGCCTCGTCGGCGATCATATCTTCGGCGATGATCGTACGTGTTATGCGATCCTCAAGCTGGCGGTCGGTGATGAGACGCGAAAAATCCTCCGACAGGGAGCCGGTCAGATCATCTCCGTTTTTGCCGCTTCGGTAGTCAATAAGACGTCTTGCGGTATTGAGTACGGCGGCGACGTCGAGCAGCTCGCGTACGGACAGAGGCGCTCCCTTTTCCGCACGTTCAAGCGCTCCTCCGATATCCCGTACGTTGCCGAAGGTCGGAGTTCCCTTGACTGATATCAGATTTTTTGCGTCGGATGTCCGTTTTTGCTGTTTGCGGATGCGTTCGGCGTCATGATCGGGAACGAGCGCTTTTGCTTTTGCCTTTGCGCCTTCGGTCAAAGCGCAGTCTGCAAGCATTTGAGCAATTTTATCGAATTCAAGCGTTGTCAGCGCTTTTTCATAATTTGTCATAAGAAGAGTTTTGTACACGGATGCATTTTTATGTGCGGTCCGGATTTTCAGGGTTATTTTTTGAGTCGGAAATCATATTGTGGTAAAATGACAGAGCGCGGAGCTCCTTTTCGGCGCGCAAAACCGCAAACTTTTCACAAACTGCGGCAAGGCCGGAAAGCTCGTCCTCTTCAAGCGAAAATGCGTATAGTCTCTTCGGATTGCATTCGGTTATATAACGCATTGCCTGCACAACCGGGGCGCTCAGCAACATACCGCTGCCGCAGTCGCCGCAGAAAAGACAGCCGTTGACTGCGTCGAAAAACAGGCCGTCGTTTTTTTTGCAGACTGAGCAGCCGCTGAGGTCGGGGCGAAAGCCTGATTCGGACATAACGCGAAGTTCAAACGCCGCTTTGATAAGTGCAACCGGCTTTTCTCCTTTTCCGAGCGCATGCATAGCGTTCAGCGTGAGAGACAGCAGCCCCGGACATGGCTCGTTTTCGCAGGCGACCGCTCCGGCAAGCTCCGTTACGTACGCCGCGGCGGCGTAAGCTTCAATCGAGCCAAACGAGTCAAAAAAACTTCCCTTTGGCGCGGTCTCGCTTACAAAAAGCCGGTCGCCGCGCTTTTTCAGCATAAATTCGCCGTAAGTCATCGGACGGCAGGCGGCGTGGTTTTTGTTTTTCATGCTTCTGACTCCGTAAGCGGATACGGTGAGCTTTCCTGACGAATCGGTCAGCAGCGTCAGAATTTTGTCGTTGTCACGGTAATCCGCAGCGTACAGAACCAGCGCATTGCAGGTTTCTTCGCTCATTTCCGGGATTTAAAGCTCCTTGCGGTTATATCCGAAATTGTTAAGATTTGCGACATTGTCGCGCCAGTTTTCCTTGACTTTTACCCAAAGATTAAGATAAACCTTCATGCCGAAGAACTTTTCGAGATCTTCCCTTGCGTAGGTTCCGATGGTTTTGAGCTGTTCGCCGTGCTTGCCGATAATAATGCCCTTGTGACTTTCGCGTTCGCAGAATATTTCCGCACGGATGCTTATCATTTTGGAGGTTTCGGAAAAATCCTCGATTACGACCGCGGTGCCGTGAGGGATTTCGTCGTCGAGCGTACGGAGCAGCTTTTCACGGATGATTTCGGCTGCAATCTGACGTTCCGGCTGGTCGGTAATTTCGTCCTCTTCGAAGAACCAGCTGCCTTCTTTCATAAACTGTTCCGCCTCGTCGAGAACCGTATCGACGCCTTTTCCTTTGAGTGCGGAAATCGGAATAACCGAGGCGAAATCGTAAAGGTCCTTATAGGCGTTTATGGTTTTTCCGACTGTTTCGCCGTTTGCGGTATCTGTTTTGTTTATTACAAGCAGGGCGGGCAGCTTATTTGACTTTAGATGATCGATTATATTAAGCTCGATGTCTCCGGCGGCGCCGTGCGGCTCAACAACGAGTATTGCGGCGTCCGCTTCTCCGATTGTGCCGGTTACGGTTTTTACCATATATTGACCGAGCTTTGTACGCGGCTTATGCATTCCGGGCGTGTCAAGGAAAACAAACTGATCCTCTCCGCGCGTCAGAATTCCGGTTATACGGTTTCGTGTGGTCTGAGGCTTTTTTGAAACAATGGCGATTTTTTCGCCGGTAAGAGAATTGAGCAGCGTGGACTTGCCTACGTTTGGCCTGCCGACAATTGCCATAAAGGCTGTTCTCATGTAAATAAATCCTTTCAGCGTCGGTTATTTATTTTCCGCCTTTTCTTTTTCACGGAGTATATTTATGATTTCATCCTGCCTTGCAAACATATCGCGTTCGTCGTCCGGTCCGGTCTCGTGGTCGTAGCCGAGCAGGTGAAGCGTAGAATGTATGCACAGAAACGCTGTTTCATCAAAGAAAGCGTTTTGTCCGTCGGGAGTGCTTGAATGCGGGTATGTCTCGGACTGTTCCTTTGCTTTTTCAAGCGAGATTACGATATCTCCGAGAAGCACTCTTCCGCAGTCAATGTCCGGCTCTCCGCAATCGAGCATCGGAAACGACAGAACGTCTGTGGGCGCGTCCTTGCCGCGGTATTTGTTATTAAGCCTGCGTATGCCCGCGTCGTCGGTGAATGTAACCGAGATCTCGGCCGGAGCTTCAAAGCCTTCGAACGCAAGCGTCTCGCGTACCGCTTCGCGAACTGTTTTGCAGAGACCTGTGAGTATCGGTACTTTGTTCTGCTTGTTTGAGACTAAAACTTTATATAATTTTTTATAGTTGTGAGTTTTCAATCGGATCAAATCCTTTCAGCGGTCAAATTTTTCTGAAAAACGGCTTATCCGCTCTGCGCTCTTCCGCACGCGCTGATTTTTCCCGTTCATATTTGTCGTATGCTTGAATAATCTTCTGAACCAGACGGTGACGGACAACGTCCCGGTCTGTGAAATTGTGTATTGCGATGCCTTCGATGTCGCGCAGAATACGCGTCGCTTCAACAAGACCGCTTTTCTGACCGCGCGGAAGATCGGTCTGCGTGATGTCTCCGGTTACAACTGCCCTTGAGTTGAATCCGAGGCGCGTCAGAAACATTTTCATCTGCTCCGGGGTGGTGTTCTGCGCTTCGTCGAGAATAATAAACGAATCGTCAAGCGTTCTTCCGCGCATATAAGCAAGCGGAGCGATTTCAATCGTACCCTTTTCAACGTGGCGCGCGTACGCCTCCGGTCCGAGCATATCATAAAGCGCGTCGTAGAGCGGCCTTAGATACGGATCGATTTTGCTTTGCAGATCGCCCGGAAGATAGCCGAGCCGCTCGCCCGCTTCAACGGCGGGACGCGTCAGAATAATTCGGTTTACCTCTTTGTCACGCAGCGCGGTGACCGCCATGGCGACCGCCAGATAAGTTTTTCCGGTCCCGGCAGGGCCGATGCCCATAATAACGGTGTTTTTCTTTATCGCTTCAACGTATTTTCGCTGGCCGACCGTCTTGGCTTTGATCGGCTTGCCTCTAGTTGTTATGCAAATACAGTCGGAATCAAGCTCGTGCAGTTCATCTTCGCGTCCGTCGTTGACCATACCTATGACGTATTCGACATTCTGTTCGGTCAGGTTTTCGTTAAGAGTAGACATGGTTTTGAGATAGCTCAGTACGCGGCACGCTTTAATGACCGATTCCTCGTCCGGAGAGCTGACGGTTATTGCGCTGCCCGCGGAGTTGTCGGAGTCGCGGTTTGTAATTGTTACTCCGTACGCTTTCTCAATTATATCTGTGTTCCTGTCAAAGCTTCCGAAAATTGCCGCCGTCTGACCGGCATTGTCTGTGTGTATGCTTTTTTCCATATAATATTTTTTACCTCTGAAGGATAAAATGTCTGAATATTGTCCGCGCCCCTGCGGATTCCGTTTTTAAAACCTGCCGTTAACTGCCGCGGACGCCAAGCTCACGTGTAACCGCGATGTTTTCAACGCACCTGATTATTACGTTCATGAAAAGCGTTCCGTCTGTGATGTTCCAGTCGATTGACCGTTCAAGAATATCGGCGTTGCTGAGTTCGGCGCTTGCCGTGTCGTTTATGCGGCGCAGCGCGATGTCGTATGCCTCTTTTTCGGTAAGCGTAAACTCTTCGTCGAGAATCGGTTCGGCATAAACGCCGGATAAGAATATGGGCAGCGCAATCTCCGGGAGCAGTTTCGAGCCTTTAAATAAAGTGAGACGGTCCACCCTTTCTATTTTACCATAACCCGAGGGCAAAATGCTACTGTTTTTATAAATTTTTATTGATTTTGAGAAAAATATTATATTAAGCTCGCGCGCGTCGAGCTCGCCCTTAATGCTGACTGTGCCGGAAAGCGGGACCTCGGTCTGAAATTCACGCACGGTTTCCGCAAAAACATTTCCCGACGCACGGATGAATTTATAAACCTTCCGTTCGTCGGTTCTGCCGGTTTCCCATACTCCGCCGATGAGCAGCTGTCCTTTTTTGACGGTCTGTCCGACTTTTACCTCAGGCTGTCCCGCGCGGACTTCGGTCCGCACGACATATCCGTCACGGGCGGCAACCATATTTGCCGGCGAACCGTTGTTTTCGTTTGAGCGGTCCGGCACAATGCTTTCGATAACAACGACTTCGGCTGTCGTACCCGAAAGATTTACTGCGATCCAGGCGATGTCGTCTCGTCCGATCAGGCAGGCGTTGCAAAGCTCATGAAAATCTACTCCGGGAATGTAGGATCCGATTCCGAATCCGTAGTCTTTAAGAAGAGCGGTTATTTCTGCGTCTCCTATCTTATCGTTTCCGCTGACGGAAACGTCCCAAACGAACAGAGTAGACAGACGGAGAAGCGTGAAAAAGATCAGCGCGCCGCACAAAAGACCGGGACGGCGTTTATACCGCCTCAGTATTGCGGGAATACCGCAGTGTTTTTCGGACACGCCGGCTGATAAATAATCCGGGAAAATTTTGCGGAATTTTTTGCATTCGCCGGGGCTGAGCGTCAGGGAAAGCGCGCCGTCATCCGAAATCTGCATATCGGAGTAGTCTATCGCGTGTTTCAGCATAAGATCAAGCGTGTTTGTTGCAAGTGAGTAAGGGAATGTCAGCCGGTACGAGCCGAAAAAGAAACGTACCGCCGCGGACAGAGTAAACTTTGTGTTGTAACGCGGTTTTTGTCTCCGGCTTTTTTCGGTTTGGGCGTTCACGGATTTTTTATCTCGTTTCATGCTTTTTTGAACCTCCCTCCGGAGAGCTCTATCGACTCGATACAGCCGCAGATACGCATGTCTTTTCCGAAAAACGACTTAAGCGTCAGCTCGCTTCCGTTTACCTGCATTGTGCAGTCGCAAAGCTTCAGTTTAACGCTGCTGCTTGAAAACGACAGAACCGCAACGCATTCGTTTACCATAAGACCGTCCGCCATGCTGAGCGAAAGCCCGGACGCACGGCAGAAGGAGTCTGAGGGCAGCTCCGTCCATTCGGACAGCCTGCGCAGAAATTTTCCGCCTGACATAATTATACCCCCGAAATCATAAAAATAAACTGTATCGGCTGTATGCATGAGTATAAAACCGTACGTAATAATTCTATGCGGAGAAAATGTTATTTATGGCTTTTTTGGGCGGAGTTTGGTTATGGAATTACTTAATCTGATGCGCGAGGCGGCGGCAAACGCGCTCACAATGTGCGCCGGTACGCTTATACCGGCATTGTTTCCTTTTTTCGTTGCCGGAAATTTGCTGAACGCGTGCGGGGCGTTTGAATATGCCGGACGGCTGCTTGATAAACCGTCAAGAACCGTTTTCGGCATTGGCGGCAGCTTTGCGACCGCATTCCTTATGGGCGCGTGCTGCGGTTATCCGAACGGCGCCAAAACCGTACGCGAATGTTACGACCGGGGCGTCTGTACACGCGGCGAAGCTGAGACTATGCTTTGTTTTTGCAACAACTGCGGCGCTGCGTATTTGATTTCCGGAGTCGGAGCTTCGCTTACTGGGTCTGCTGCGTTTGGAATTAAGCTTTGGCTTTGTCAGCTTGCGTCCGCCGCCGCCGTAGGTCTT
>JAQXSY010000079.1 GCA_029219205.1 Bacillota bacterium
TGCGTTACCACGAACACGATCTTACCATCATGTATGATAAGGACGGCAGCACATACGGAGAAGGCAGAGGGCTTAAAGTTTTTGTCGACGGAGAAGAAAACGGTGCGGCGGAGAACTTAGGCTCACTTACAATAATACTAGATTGAAATTGTTCCAAATATTCGTGCAGGAATGATAATTGAAGCTACCTATAACGGAGAAACTGATACCGTCAAAAATAACATCATTTAAAATGGAGTAAAAATGAAGCATTATTATTTATGCCCTAAATGCAAATCAAATTTTTTATTGCCCATTTGCAATTATTGCGAATATGAAATACCCTATAATTTCATATACCGCTTTTGCAATAACGTTTCGTTAAAGCTTTAAGGCGATAAGCAATATGTCGGTTACGACGATATTGGAGAAGACTTTGAGCCCGAGGTTTTGTACTGGGATGTGAATAATACAGAACGGTATGGCGTATACGCTGCTTGCGGTGATCTTATATCAAAGAAATTCGGCACGGACATCAGTGTTCTTGACTTGGGTGCGGGACTTGGTACGGCTTCCATCCCGCTTGCGAAAAACGGTATATATACAATTGCCGCGGATATTTCTGCCGTTATGTTAAGCACCGCAGAGAAACGGTCAAGAGGGCGTTATGATAATCTCGTTCTTGCACAAATGAACGCCCACGATCTTATGCTCCCCGACAGCAGCATAGATATTGTGATTGAAAATGCAATGCTTCATCTTGTTGATGAACCCGAACTCATCATAAAAGAGATTACACGTGTTTTGAAGCCTGGCGGAAAACTTATCAGATACAGCTCTCCCGGAATGCCCGTTACAAGAGATGAGGCAGAGCAAAACAAATATTGTAATCAAGTGCTTTCCGATATAAGTGACTATTATTATAAGTATCTTGAAGAACATAATTATCAAAGTGTGGGCTTTAATATTGATTATCGAGATGTTCTTATGAAATATTTTGATGCTCCATACAATGAATCGGCGGCTGGTTTCATTGAAATATTTACTGAAAAAATGAAATTCAGGTTGCACAGGATGAAAACAGGTGCTCACTCAGACCTTCAAAAAACATCAAAAGAACTTATCAATGCCGCTTGGACAGCAACCGATCAATATGCTCGCAGGAAATACGGAAATGATTATGCTGAGATAAAAGGGTTCTCAAAATATGGCGCAGCTTTAGATATATATACCGTAAAAAGATTTATTTAGTCTGCAAAAAAAATGAAACACCTATTGGTTCTAAACCCATTTGGTTCGGACAGCAATAGGTGTTACTCCAACCCTTTTGCAGAAGGTTTTATGAAAATACGCTTTATCAAAAAACCAAGTTCGTAGGATATTTCCTTACAACTTCAAAAAGCAAGCTTTGCACAGCAGAGGTATGACAAAACGCCGAGGAAAGTTTTCCGCTGTGAGATGACCTTACCCGATACGTATCATTCCGGCAATTGGAACGTCGATTTCACAGAGCGCTCCGTGGACTGTTCCATTTGAAATCGTCTCTCCCATACAGTTGAGAACGGTGTATGCCTTTTGGTCGGCGGATTTGATGATAAGACCGGTGTTATTTGATGAATTTATCGCTACTGTCTCAGTGTAGGGGCTGCAATTGACAACGGTGTCGGAAAAGCAAGTGAAAATCGCGGTATTGTCTTTTTCGCTCCACACTTTACTGTAAGCACTTTCTGGTGCTGACGCCATCAGCTTGCCGTTTATGAGAATATCTCTGTTTTCTCTCCAGAAAGACAGGTAAAATGCGAGCATTTTTTTTTGCTCGTCCGACAGTTTGGCGATTTTTACCGAAATTTGAGGAACGCTGTATAGTGCGGCAATAAACTGAAGTGCAGCACTTTGCACCGTATCGTCATAGTTCCACATGAGCATATCGGAGTGAACCGCTGTTTTACCCGAGGTAAATCTGAGATCGACCACTCCAAGTCGGTTTTTAATTGAATCGTTCGGGCAATCGCCAACGCGGAGAATATTGCCGTATTTTCTGATTGCGGGACCGACATACGACTGCCGAAATTCGATAAGGACATCCGGATTTATCGTCTTGAGGACACTTGTAATCTCCTTGAGCAGGGCGTCTATGGCATCTTCAAGAGAAGCAAAGTCGCGTCGCTCATCGTATTCAAGCGATTTTCCGTAAAGCACAAATGAATCGATGAAGTCAAGCTTAAGTCCGTCAAATCCCCATTCTCTCAGTGCCTTGGCGTAGATATTTACAAGAAATTCTCTGACTTCCTTGTAACGGGGGTCAAGAGAAAAAAACTTTGAGCCGTCACCCGATCCGTCAAGCAACATATCTTTGAAATGCTCATAACTCTCAACGTCCTTTCCGACAAAGGGAACGGAAAACCAAAGCATTATCTTCATGCCGGTTTCGTGTACGCGAGAGACGAATTCCCTCATATTGGGAATCTTTGTCGAGGCAACCTTCCAGTCTCCGCAGAACTGATAACCTCTGTTATTATCATCGGTTTGCCAACCGTCATCGACGATTACGGTATCCATGCCTATTGCCTTGGAAAGTCTACATTCCTTGATAATATCATCAACATCAAGCTGTTGATGATAACTGTACCAAAGAGAATTCATAGGAAGTTTCGCGTGCTCAGGGATGTAAGCCGGCTTGTATCCACACTCGTTTTCCCACCAAGAAACAATGTCGTATATACTGTCATAGTAGGGAATGGAGCGAGTGTCAATTCTGACTGTCGCGGTGTATTCCTTCAACGGAGCGACTTTAACCGTAAAGAAGGCAATGTCAATATCGATACATGCGGTTTCTTCACAAACACCCGAGCTTATGAACGTGGGAGTTATGGCATCCGAAACGGCAATTGTCGTTCTGTTTTTGCCGTCAAGAGAAATAAGAGATTGGATTGGCATAAAGGACGCCAACCTTGAATTTGTTTTGCGCTTTGACCAATCGACTCCTAAGCTTCTGTTAAATGAAAGGGACGGACTCCACACAGAATACATTTCAATATTGGGGATACTGAAAGAGATAGTGAATTGCTCGGGGATTTCTTCTCTGTCAAAAATCATTTTCACGTCAAACGTAAGTATTCCATCATTTTCACGCAAAGCGTCGATGCTAATTTCGGCATTAGGGCTTCCGCCCTTGATTTTCAAACCCATTGGTAATCTCCTGATTTAGAAAGATTTTGTATTTTTTCACTTAAACTTTTATAAGGTGCTGACCGTATTATAATAATAATTAATATAACATGAAAAGCAAAATAATACAATGTCGAAATAGTAAAGTATAAAAATATTCAAAAAGGTGAATAGATCCGGCTTTTGAACACCATAATGCGGAGTCAAAGGCAGGATTATTTTTTCCGGCCTTACAGCCCAGCCGAGAACCTCGACACGCAATTTGCGTAGTTGGGGGCCCTTCTTTTTTGCGGTTTTTCTCTCACGTTTCAAATCCGTTGTAAGCACCCGCACCATTTCGAAAAACCGTTTTCGTAGGGTGCGGATTTTGTTTTGTATTTTTTTATTCACGCATTGATTTTTACTTACACTACTTTTTTTAAACTACTGGTTAATATATTGTTTCCTGACAATACCTTTACTGCACAGATTTTTATGATATACTGTAAACAGAAGCAGACGTCGGCTTACTTTTGCTTATAATGGAGGTATGATTATGGAAATGACTATCGGCGCAAATATCAAACGTTTACGCACAGCAAAGAATATCACACAGGAACAGCTTTCCGTTGCAATGAATGTGACATGTGCGGCGGTCAGTAAATGGGAGCGCGGCGAGACATATCCCGACATTACGCTTCTGCAGCCGTTGGCGTACTACTTTGGAGTAACTCTTGACGAGCTTATGGGATACGATCAGGAAAAAGTACAAGCCGAGATTGACGATGCTATTGCACTTTACATGAAGCATTTTAAAAGTGATTATAAGAAGGCACGCGAGATCATCGTCAAGGCATACCGCGATTATCCCGACAATTACCGGATTATGCACTACTATATGTGGAACATTGGCCAAGACATGGCTGACAACGATCCAACTGTTTTGATTGCGCATAAGGATGAATTTCTTGCAATATGCGAAAAAATACTTGAAGGATGTAAGGAAGAAGCTCTGCGCCTCGGCGCATGGAATATGCGTGCAAAAATTCTCCATGCGGAAGGAAAGACGGAGGAAGCATTGGAAATATACAAAACCAAGTTTGCGGACTGGTACAGTACAAGTGAGCAAAAGACTGAGCAGCTTTTCGCAAAAGATACAAGTGAATATTACTTCTACGTTCAAAAAAATATGTACGAGCTTGTAGATTTTGCGGCAGATAAGCTTGGAAGCACCGTGTTCTTTAATGCATCGCTTTCCATGGAGGAAAAGACAGCACGCGCATTACACTACGGCGATCTGTTGCTGAGTGCATTTGAAGAAACCGGAGAAGCATTCTTCCTTTTGCTTGCAAAGTCCTTCCTTGGAAGAACGGAAAACGATCTTTGCTGCCGCGGCGGAACCGATGATCAGGTGATAGCGGTTATGGATAAAAATCTGTACGCAACGAAAAAGCTCGAAGAACTCAGAGCGATAAATGAGCCTTTGAACCGTTTGTTTGATTGTCATTTTGCAGAAGTTCGGAATAATCTGCTTGAATGGAATCTGAATTGCCGCTCAAACGCTGCCTCCGGAAGACGCGCGGAACTTTTAAAAAATCCCGTCTATATATCTGTTTTGGATAAATACAGATAATGTCGTTGCCTCTATACTCCACGTTAGGGAGGATGTTTTCTAGCCGACAAGCAGTTAAACATTTATAAATAAAAAAGACGCGTCACTTCCAAAATCGGAAAAGACGCGTCTTTTATTGCACGCTTGAATTTATTGTTTATACCATGAAATATGATAGTTTTGAAAATCGGCTTGTGACGACGGCTTCGCCGGCGAGGAAGTCTTATTCGAACTTTATATATATCGTTTAAGTGCTTGACACATTTTTTCTGCCATGATATAATATGAAAAAACTTCAGAGAAGTGGTATATGCTTATGAAAGAAGAAGATAAGATCAGGGCAGGCATACTGTTTTGTCCCGGAGATCCGGAGCTGAAAGCGATAAAGTTAAGGACGCACAATCTAAACGTTGATTACAACTGTACGCATGAAGATGAGACGGAGAAGCGTGCAGCTATCCTTTCGGAGATTATCGGAGAGTTCGGAGAAGGCGGCTTCATACAGGGTCCTATCGCGTTTCATTACGGAAAACATACAAAGATCGGGAAAAAATTTTTCGGCAATTTCAATCTGACCATACAGGACGACGCCGAGGTCACAATAGGTGACAACTGCAATTTCGGACCTAACGTAACGATAGTTACGCCTATTCATCCCATGCTGCCGGACGAACGCCGCGAAATGCTTGCGCCGAACGGTGAGAAGAAGCGGTTTTGTTACGCAAAGCCTGTTCATATCGGAAACGACTGTTGGTTCGGCGCGTCGGTAACTGTTTGTCCCGGCGTAACGATAGGCGATAACTGCGTTATCGGAGCCGGAAGCGTTGTAACAAGAGATATTCCTCCGAACAGCTTTGCCGCCGGAGTTCCGTGCAGGGTTATACGAGAAATAACAGAGGCCGACAGCATGGAAAACAAGCCGGAAATACTTGCGGACAACAAAGTTATACGTGAATAAGAGAAAAACACAAAATTATCAATAAAAACACTTAAGGCGCCGCAGCAATGCGGCGCCTTTTAAATATTCCCTTGATAAGTTATGTATTGATAAATTCTTCGATTTCAGAAATTTTTGAAGCGGCCGTTTCTCTCCCTATGTCATAGATTTCCTTCAGCTTGTCCGGGTTTTTTTCGACTTTTCCTATCTGTAACTTTTCTTTTGGACGAATTACGATTATTTTTCCCTGTTTTTCCTGTTCTTCAATGTAAGCAAGCGTTTGGTTATAGACAAGATGACGTTTTTTCATTGTTTCTAAAAGCTTTGGGTACTTCCTGTATTTTATCCGTATAAGGGGCATAAGACTGTTCAGCTTTTTCTGATAGTGTTCAGGCTGGGTAAGAACGACAACATTTTTATCATACCCTATTTCTTCAAAGTATTTAACCGGTATAGAGTCGGCAATTCCGCCGTCAAGCAGCTTTTGACCGTCTATTTCCACGATTTGCGATACTATCGGCATTGAAGCAGAAGCCCGAATCCAATCAAAACAGTGATCGTTTTTTCCGCCGTAGTTGTGATATACGGCTTTCCCTGTTTCAATGTCAGTGCATACAACATAAAAATCCATCGGATTGCTCTGATAGGCGTCAAAATCGAACACATCGTATTTCAGAGGAACTTCACCGTAAGCAAAATCCGTATTGAAGATATTTCCGGTTTTTATAAGACTTCCGATTCCTGAATATCTTTTGTCATTGCAAAACTTCATATTGTAACGAATGGCTCTTCCGATCTGTTTTGATTTATAGTTACAGCCGAAAGCAGCACCGGCAGAAACGCCTATTATGCCGTCGTAATCTATTCCGTTCTCCATCATCACATCTATGACGCCGGCGGTAAACATTCCCCGCATAGCTCCGCCTTCTAATACCAAGCCTTTTTTCAATTTATTCACTTCTTTCTTTCAAAAACCGATTCCGCGTCTGAACAAACAGCATAGCCATCTCTTCCGGCGTTTCCTGCATGCCTCTTTTAAACCATTCTTCTATCCAGCCATAGAGTCCGTGGGAAAAGAATGCGGAAAAATAGGCTGTGTTGTTGTCCTGTTCCGGCTTTGCGCCGCAAGAGTCCTTAACGCTTTGCAAGCTGATATGGGCAAGTCCCTGTTTATAAAGCAATATGCTTAATTCTTTGTTTTTGCGGTAATGTTCAAATATAGCCTGCACAAGCTCAATTGAAGTTGTTCCTTTGTATTCCGCCCGCCATTTTTCAATCAGGGTGTGTAAATATTTTTTGATAACATCCTCTTTACTTTCAAAATTGCGGTAAAAAGACGCTCTGCCAACGCCCGCCCGATTTGTAAGCTCCGTAATTGAAATTGAGTCAAACGATTGCTTTTCCATCATATTCAGCAACGCGGTTGTGATGCACTCTATGACAAAAGCGTTTGCTTCCTGTTTCTTGTTCATATGAAAAAAACCGTCTCCTTTGTTTCACCCGTTATGATATATATTGATTTATCACAAAGGATATGATACAATTGTATCACATCGGCAAGCCTTTTTCAAGGCTTAGTCAAAGGAACTTTTCTCCCGCCGTTCTTTTGAGGGATTATTCTGATTTTGATTAAATAAGTGATTTTAAAGTAATAGCAAGAGCTTTTGTTGGATAAACGGGTTTCTTAAAAATTCGGCGGCTTTGATGCGGATACTGTTCATCCGACCAACACGTTCATTTGATTTTCTGCTTTGAGTGTTTTTGCCGCGCACCCGCGCTCTGCCGTCTTTTTTACACTCCGATAGGCCGATTTTTTCATTTTGGAGTTATATATGCCGCCATAAATACAAAAAAGGCAGTGAAAAAGAGGAAGAGTGTAAAAACTTCTCTCAATTTTCTTGCCTTTTGCAATGCCCGCGCCTTTAAATTTTTGTCCTTAAGGGCGATGCATTTGCGGATATGTTTTTTTAATTTAGAAATACGGTTTATTCGACCCGCATCATGCGGTAGCCTACGCCTATATGAGTCTGAATGTACTGCGGCGATCCCGGTTCGGATTCAAGCTTTTTTCTGAGCGTTGCCATGAACACACGCAGTGACGCAATGTCGTTTTCCCAGCTGCTTCCCCACACCTTTTGCGTTATATAGGTGTGTGTGAGCACTTTTCCGTTATTTTTGCAAAGCAGACAGAGGAGTTTGTACTCAATAGGAGTGAGATGAAGCTCGTTTTCGCCTAAATAAGCACATCCTGCCGAATAATCGACCCGGAGTTTTCCGTTTACGAACACATCGTCTGCGGCTGAGTCCGCAGACATCATTGCAAGCCGTCTCTGAGTCACGCGCAGCCGCGCCAAAAGTTCTTCCACGGAAAAAGGCTTGGTCAGATAATCGTCTGCGCCGGTGTCGAGCGCTTCGATTTTGTCGGAGTCTTCGCAGCGCGCACTGATGACGATTATCGGCATATTCGAATGGCTGCGTATGCGCCGAATGACCTCAACTCCGTCGATATCCGGCAGTCCGAGATCAAGAAGAACAATATCGGGGTTGTGCGACGCCGCTTCAAGCACCGCGCTTTCACCGTTTGACGCGGTAATGTAACGATATTCGTGTGTTTTGAGCGTCGTCGTTATGAGACTTCGTATGGGTGGATCGTCTTCAACAACAAGAATCAGGGCTTTATTCATTTATGCTGACCTCGCTTTGCGGAATTGTGAATGTGAAAACACAGCCGTGCGGTTTATTGTCTGTGAGCGTGATTCCTCCTCCGTGCGCGCAGGCAATCGATTTGCAAAGAGCCAGTCCCAGTCCGAGACTTCTGCGTCCGTCCGCAACGCTGCTTTCACCTGTGAAAAACATTTCAAATACCTTGGATTTGAGCTCGTCCGGGATTCCCGGACCGTTGTCTGCAATGCTGATTGCAATCATTTTGCCGCTTTTTTCAGCTGTAACGCAGATTTCCGAGCCGGGCGGAGTATATTTTATCGCGTTGTTAAAAAGGTTTATTATAACGAGCATAACGAGCCGCGCGTCCATTTTTGCAAGCAAAAGCTCGTCACGGTATTCGACGGTTATCTTATGCTCGGCGCTCTTTCTGTCGATATGGCGCATTGCCTCTCCGATAACTTCTTCGGCAAGCTGCGGCGAAAGATTGAGGTGCATTCCGCCTTCCTCAATTCTTGTGATTGAAAGAAGGTTCTCGACTAGACTCGTCAGCCACATTGCGTCGTCAAGAATGTCGGCGGATATCTGCATCCTGGTTTCTTCGTCAAGCGCGTCCGCATTTGACAGAAGATTGCTTGCGTTGCCAGCAATCGAGGTCAGAGGAGTTCGCAGATCGTGGGATATGGTTCTGAGCAGATTTGACCGAAGACGCTCGTTTTCGGCATATACGGCGGCCTGTTCTTTCTCTTTGGCGTTCCTGATATTTTCAATCGCAAGCGCACATTCTCCGAGAATAGATACCAGTACGCTTTTTTCAAACGAGTCGAGCGGTTTTTCGCTAAGATCGATACCGACGACGCCGAATACGCGGGTTCCGGTGCTTATCGGAAGGTACAATCCGGCGGCGCTGTTCTCGTTTGCGGTTGTCGCCCCTTCTTTGCGGTTGGCTTCAAACGCGCGGTTTGCAGCCGCCTTTTCGTTTTCTGACGAAAAAATCGGTTTGCTGTGTCTGCGGCGTCTCAGATGTGCTCGCGGAGGCTGCGCTGCGCGCAGAATGGCGGCGTCCGAGAGCGTTCCGCCGTTTTCGCAGTACACCGCAATGTCTCTCCCGAGCAGTTTTGTGATTTGTCCGGCGGTGATTTCGATTATTTCGGCGTCGCTGTGCGTCCGCTGAAGCATATGATTCGTATCAAATAAGATTTTTGTTCGGTATGCCGCCTGCGCCGACAGTCTTGCGTGATCCTTGAGCTTCGCGGCAAGCGCTCCGGTTATAACCGCGCACGCGAGCATAATGAAAAGCGTGACTCCGTATCCGTGACCGTATGTGGTAAGTGTGAAACGCGGTTCCGTCAGGAAAAAAACAAACAGTACGACGCTGAGTACCGAACCTATCACTCCGCATAAGTAACCGCCCGTAAACATTGATATAAGCAATACTCCGAGAATATAAATCATCAGAATACTGTTCCTTGCAACTCCAAGCTCTAAGAAGGTTGCGCCGGTTACGGTTATTAATGCGAGAATTGCGACTGTAATAATCAGATCGCGCGGATCCGGTATTGCCGCGCGCGCCGAAAAATGTTTTTTTACGCGGTAAATTCCCGCATCTGCGTCGGGAATAATATAAATATCAAGATCCGGCGCAATTTCGGTCAGCTTTTCGGTGAGAGGCGGCTTACTCCAAAAATGCGGGCGTCCGGCGTTGCTTCTTCCGAGGACGATTTTGCTTACGCCCGAGATGCGCGCAAACTCGGCTATTTGGAGCGATACGTCGCTGCCGAATACGGTCGCTATATCCGCGCCCGCTTCCTCGGCTATACGCAGGTTTTCGTTAAGACGGCGCTTGTCGCGGTCTTTCATGTGTTCGGATTCCGGTGTTCTGATATACAGCGCTGTGAACGCGCCGCCGAATGCCTGCGACATTTTTGCCGCCGCGCGTACGATACGCGGATTTGAGGGTGACGCTGATATGCATACCAGAATGTGTTCTTCCGTGCGCGGTTCCGCTGCGTTTTCATGTTCCAATACGTATCACCGCTTTTTCTGAATGTGTTTGTGTGTTTTTAAAAACGGATCGCCGGCTTGTTCGGATTTTATATCCGGAAGCATCTTTGAATCGTTTTGTATTCTCCGAGCACAAGCAGAGTCTTGTCCGCGTTCAGCACGGTGTCCGGAGTTACCTTTACGTCAATTTTTCCGTTGACCTTGACTGCGATAATGTTAATATTGTATTTTTTACGTATGTCGATCTGACCGATGCTTTTTCCGACCCATTCGTTGGGAACGGTTACCTCAAATATGGCCTGATCCTCGTTCAGCTCTGTGTATTCAAGTATGTGTTCGGAGCTGTAACGTATAGCGGCCCATCGTGCAAGCTGTTTTTCCGGGAATATTACTTCGTCTGCGCCGTTTCGCAGAAGGAATTTTTCCTGTATGTCTCTCTCTGCCCTCGATACGACCAGTTTCGCGCCGAGCTCTTTTAAAAGTGATGTTGTTTCAAGCGAACTTTGAAAATCGTTTCCGATGGTTACTATACAAACGTCGTAGTTGCGGATGCCGAGCGTTTTTAAAAAGGCTGCGTTTGTGCTGTCTCCGATGCATGCGTTTGTTACTGAGGTTAGAATGTTGTTTATGCGTTCCTCGTTAATATCGATTGCCATGACCTCGTGTCCGAGTTCCATAAGTTCCGTCGCAATACGCGTTCCGAAGCTTCCCACTCCGATAAGCAAAACAGATTTCATAAATTATTCCTTTCATCCGACTGTAATTCTTTCTTTCGGCAGCTTAGACAAATTCGGATCAGGCTCTGAGAAAGCCGCGTAGGCGATCGTCAGGCCGCCGACCCTACCGGTAAACATGAACGCTATAAGGATCAGGCGCGACACCGTTCCGAGACTCGGAGTGATGCCGAGCGTGAGTCCGACCGTTCCGACGGCGGAGGCAGTTTCAAAAAGGCAGTCTCCGATTGGCAATCCCTCGATTGCGCTGATTGCGATTGCGCCGCAAAGGAAGAGTGACAGATAAAGTATAAGTATAGCCGAGGCGTTTTTTATAGTGTTTTCGTCAATTCTTCTTCCGAAAAAGTGCGATTCGTTTCTGCGGCGGAAAATTGCTCCGGTATTTGCAAACAAAACCGCCAGCGTGGTTGTTTTCATACCTCCTGCCGTTGAACCGGGAGAGCCGCCGACCAACATAAGCGCGAGCATGAGCGCCCGGGACGCGCCGCTCATTGCCGTCAGACTGACTGTGTTGAATCCGGCGGTTCTCGGCGTAATTGCCTGGAAGAAAGAGAAAAGCAGCCGGTTTTTAATTGATCCTTCCGAAAATTCAAAAAAGAAATAAAATGCTGCCGGAAGCATGATCAGCAGAACCGATGTGACGATAATGACCTTGCTTTGCATTTTATACCTTTTGATTTTGAATCCGTTTTTACGTACGTCGTCCCATGTTAGAAATCCAAGTCCGCCGACAATAATCAGAAGCATTAAGGTAATGCTTATTACGGGATTTTGCGCGTAAGCGGTAAGAGACTGGTACTCCGAGCCGGGAGTGCCCATTATATCGAATCCGGCGTTGCAGAATGCTGAGATTGAATGAAAAAACGCTTTCCAGACTCCGCTCGGTCCAAAGTCTCGGCAGAATACCGGCATCATTATAAGCGCGCCTGCCGCCTCGACAATGAGCGCCGATTTTAAAATGAACAAAGTCAGTCTGACGGTTCCGCCAACGTCAGGCGCTGTCAAAGCCTCGCTCATTGTACTGCGCTGCATAAGAGAGATTTTTTTGCCCGAAATGAGCGTGAGTGCGGCGGCCGACGTAACGACTCCGAGTCCTCCGATCTGAATCAGCAGTATTATGACCGTTTGCCCGAATACGGACCAGTATGTTGCGGTGTCTTTTACAACAAGACCGGTTACGCAGACGGCAGAGACCGAGGTAAAAAACGCGTCGCCGAACGGTGTGACCGTTTTGCCTGCGGACGAGACGGGCAGCATAAGCAGCAGCGTCCCGACCAGGATCAGCGCCGAAAAACCAAGTATTATTATCTGAAAGGTTGTCAGCCTTTTTTTGAAAAGCTTTGACATGATATGTCTCCTTGATTGCCCGTGGGTTCATTTATGTATCATTAATGTATTAGTATTATAAAATATAAAATATTATAATCCCAAACGCCTAAAAACGGCATTACGAATGCGGCGGCGGCATTAAGATGTCATAAAGATTTTTGCCTGAGATTTTTCCTCCGCCCGTATTTTTGCGGGACTTTTAAAAGAAGTTCCGGGAACTGCGTGACGGCTGCGCCGCCGCGGCGTTTTGTTAAAACCGGTCAAAAAAATATAAAAACAAACTCGGACATCTTCGGTCTTGGAAAATGTCCGAGTTTGTCTGGTGACCCGGAGGGGAATCGAACCCCTGTTACTGCCGTGAAAGGGCGGTGTCTTAGCCGCTTGACCACCGGGCCTGGTAGCGGAAGTCGGACTTGAACCTACGACCTATCGGGTATGAACCGATTGCTCTAGCCAACTGAGCTATTCCGCCATAATTCCGTCCTGCGACGCTATGATATTATATCACACCGTATCTTTTTTGTCAATGCTTTTTTTATAAAAAGAAAAAATTTTTGTCGCAGGCTCAATTATATCCCGGATTATATCAAAAATAAATTTTGTGTGTATAAATTGTAATAAATGGCTCAAGGGGTGGACAAACGAGCAAAAATATAGTATAATAAAATGAATATTAAAAATTTCAAATAATTAAAGAGGTCGTCAATGTCCATATCCTTCAGTGAATTTATTACCGAGCTGACGACAAATCTGCCGTTTCTGATCACTGTCCTGCTGACTCTCGGCGTTATTCTTGTCAACGGATGGACGGACGCACCGAACGCAATCGCAACCGCGGTTTCCACTCGGGCGATCAGTCCGAGAGCGGCAATCGTTATGGCAGCGGTGTTCAATTTTCTCGGCGTTCTTGTCATGACCGTTTTCAACAAAAAGGTGGCGGCGACAATATCGAACATGGTGAATTTCGATACGCATCCCGACTATGCTATCGTCGCGCTTTGCGCGGCGCTTTTCGCGATTGTGCTCTGGGCAGTCGCAGCATGGTGGTTCGGCATACCGACATCCGAAAGCCACGCGCTTATTGCCGGTCTCTCGGGAGCGGCGATCGCGCTCAACAACGGTTTCTCCGGTATTAACGGAGGAGAATGGATCAAGGTTATATACGGACTTGTTCTCTCAACGGTTCTTGGATTTGTGCTCGGATTTATAACGGTTAAGTTGGTTGAATGCATTGTAAAACTTTTTATAATGAAAACCGGACGTTATGACCGGGCAAAAGCGAACAGCGTTTTCGGGGCGGCGCAGGTGTGCGGAGCGGCTGCAACCGCTTTTATGCACGGCGCTCAGGACGGTCAGAAATTTATGGGTGTATTTATGCTCGGTATGTTTTTGGCAAAGGGGCAGTCCGCAGATAATTTCAACATTCCGTTATGGATGATGGTGCTTTGCTCCGCTGTCATGGCGCTCGGAACCTCCATCGGAGGATACCGGATCATCAAGAGCGTGGGAATGGATATGGTCAAGCTCGAAAAATATCAGGGATTTGCGGCGGATACCGCGGCGTCCGCATGTCTTTTCCTGTCAAGCATATTCGGGATTCCTGTCAGTACAACGCATACAAAAACAACCGCTATAATGGGCGTCGGCGCTGCAAAGCGCATTACGTCGGTGAACTGGGGCGTTGTCGGAGAAATGGGATTGACATGGGTGCTTACGTTCCCCGGCTGCGGCATAATCGGATACATAACCGCAAAGATTTTTTTAACGGTATTCTGAATTTATAATGATTGTTGACCGAAAGGGTATGGTATATATTTATGGCGGGCTCCAAACAGAATAATTATTTTGATATGATGCTTTCTCTCGTTGAGCTTTCGTACGAGGCTGCCAAAAGTCTAAACGGAATTTTGTCGTCTTTTGACCCGGGAAATATCGCGCAGTCGCGCGAAGCGCTTCATGAGATCGAGCATAATGCAGACATCAAAAAGCATGAGATGATAAGAAAGCTTTCCCGCGAATTCATAACTCCGATAGAGCGCGAGGATATAATGCAGATGGCTCAGGCCGTCGACGACGTTACCGACGGCATTGAGGAAGTTATCCAAAAGATTTATATGTACAATATAACCGAGCTGCGGGAAGAAGCGGTGCAAATCTCTGATGTTATCGTGCGCTGCTGCGACGGTTTGATACGTATTTGCCGCGAATTCGGCAATTTCCGCAAATCGACGACGATTCATCAGGATATCGTTGAAGTAAACCGTCTTGAAGAAGAAGGCGATGAAATTTATGCCAAAGCCATGCGCAGGCTTTTCCGCGAGTCGATGAATCCGGTTGAAATGATCGTATGGCGCGATATGTTTGACACTATGGAAAATTGCTGCGACGCGTGCGAACATGTTTCCGACGTTGTTGAAAGCGTCATTATGAAAAACACCTGATGTTCGGATACGTTACTCCTCTTGTTCCCGAGCTAAAGGTAAAGGAGCACACGTTTTACAAAGCGGTGTACTGCGGACTTTGCCGGACAATGGGAAAAAAAGTGTGCGCCTCGTCGCGCCTGACTCTGAGTTATGATTTCGTGTTTCTTGCGCTTCTGCGCGGCGCGCTCTGCGGCGAGAGCTACGATTTCGAATCCAGACGGTGCCCTGCGCATCCAGTAAAACCTCGCGCCGTTGTTAAGCCGACGCCTTCTTTTGAATATTCTGCGCGTGCAGGGGCGCTTATGGCATACCGGAAATTGGCGGACGATAAAAATGACGAACGCGGGCTTGGAAAAATTGCAGCTTCTTTGCTTATGCCCGCGGCAAAACATATGTGCCGCCGTGCGAATTTGCCGGAATTGGATGCGGTTTTGGCAAAAAAGCTCAAAGAACTTAACGCGCTTGAAGCCGACAAGTGCGCGTCCCCCGACAGAGCGGCTCAGGTTTTCGGAGAAATGCTTGCCGACGTGTTTTCATACGGATTTGAGAGCGGGTGCGCAGAAAACCGTATTATGTACGAATGCGGTATGCACTGCGGAAGATGGATTTATCTTATCGACGCCGCCGATGATTACGAAAAGGATATCAAAAGCGGCTCGTATAACCCTGTTGCCGAAGCGGTGAAAAACGAACTCGGAAACGCGCCGGATAAATATGAAGAACTGCCGTATAGCCTTCGAAAAAGGCTTTGTCAGGCAATGACTATGGAGCTTCGCGGACTTGAAGCCGCAGCTTTGCTTGTGGATTTTAAAGACCCGGGAATCGAAAATATAATTTATAATATTATTTACATGGGAATGACCTCAAGACAGGAAAAAATTGCGGGAGTCAGCGCCGCGGAGCAATCAGAAGCCGCCGCAGAAGGCGGAGGAACGGAGAAATCAGATGTCCGACCCTTATAAGGTTTTGGGTGTGTCAAGAGACGCAACCGACGACGAGATCAAAAAAGCGTATCGCGAGCTTGCCAGAAAATATCATCCGGATAATTATGTAAACAACCCTTTGTCCGACCTTGTTGAGGAAAAGATGAAGGAAATAAACGAAGCTTACGACGAAATCCAGAAGCTGCGCGCTTCCGGGAAAACGGCAGAAGAAACGTACGGTTACGGCGAATCCAGCGCACATTCCGGTGAATTTATCAGAATCAGAGAGCTTATTAACTCCGGTCAGTATGCAGATGCGGAGCTGCTGCTTGACGCGGTCGCGCAGAGCGACAGAAATGCGGAATGGAATTTCCTCAAGGGCTGCGCTCTTACCAGGAGAGGATGGTATTATGACGCTCAGAAGTATTTTGAGACTGCGTGCTATATGGATCCTTCGAATCAGGAATACAGAACTGCGCTGAACAATATACGCGCAAGCGCTTCAAACTACGGACGTGGCTACCGTACTTCGCACAGCTCGGGAGGAGAATGCGGTGCGTGCGATATTTGTTCCGGACTTCTTTGCGCCGACTGTATGTGTGAATGCTGCGGAGGAGACCTGATCAACTGCTGTTGATTTGAGTTAAGCTATGAAAAAAACCAGAATAAAAACGAAAAATATTGCGTTGTCGGCGGTTCTTATAGCGCTCGGCGTCGTTATACTGTACATTGGTTCGATTATCAATGTGCTTGACTTGACTATGGCCGCCATAGCCTCGCTGATAATTTTTTTTACCGTAATCGAACTTCAGGGTAAATATCCTTATTTAATTTATGCGGCAACCGGGCTTTTGTCCGCGCTGATACTTCCCGATAAGTATGCCGCTGTCGTTTACATCCTTTTTGCAGGTATTTATCCGATATTCAAGGAGATGTTCGAACGGCTGCACAGTGTCATATGCTGGATACTAAAGCTTAGTATGTTCAATACGTCACTGCTGCTTACAATTGCGGTTTCGGTTTACGCTCTCCATATTGAAGACACGGGTCTCGGCTTTACGGCGGCGGTGTTACTGCTCGGCAACCTTGCGTTTGTACTGTACGATATTGCAATGACAAAGCTGATTACATTATATTTGATAAAACTCAGAAAACTCTTCGGGCTGTCGGATTTTTTTGAAGAAAAATCGAGCGCTTCGGAGAGAAAGGACGGCAATAAAAAATGATAAGAAGCATGACTGCTTACGGAAGGGCGACCGGAAGCGCCGGAGGCAAGGAATACACGGTCGAACTGAAATCGGTGAACAACCGCTTTTTCGACTGTTCGGTAAAGATTCCGCGCCAGTACGGATTCCTTGAGGAAAAAATTAAGGCGTTTATTCAGCAGAGCGGAATATCCCGCGGAAAGCTTGACGTGTTTATCGGTATCGACATCGTTGAAACCGAGGGAGTTATTATAAACCTTGACGAAGAATACGCCTCAAGCTATATTAGCGCGCTTAAGCGTTTGAGCGAGCGTTTCGGGCTGATAAATGACATAACGACGATGCGCGTCGCACAAAACCGGGATATTTTTACTATGAAAAAGCCCGAAGAGGATATGGAGCGCGATTGGGAAGAACTGCGCCCGATTCTTGAGGAGGCGATCGGCGCATATAACGCCGCGCGCGAGCGCGAAGGCGCAAATCTGAAGAACGATATGACGGAAAAGCTCGCTGTCATTTCGGAAAAGCTCGAAAAGATTAAGGAAAAGTCTGAGATTAATAAAAAATCTTATGAGGAAAAGCTTGAAAACCGACTCAGAGCAGTGCTCGACGGACTTGATATCGAGCTTGACGCAGGGCGCATACTTACAGAATGCGCGATCTTTGCCGACAAGATTGCCGTAGACGAGGAAACGGTGCGGCTCGAAAGCCATTTCGGAGCCTTTTTTGAGGCGCTTTCTTCCGACGAGCCTGTCGGACGAAGAATTGATTTTCTGCTTCAGGAGATGAACCGCGAGGTCAATACGATCGGATCAAAATCCGTTGACAGCGACATTGCCAAGCTTGTCGTCGATTGCAAATGCGAGCTTGAAAAGATCCGTGAACAGATTCAGAATGTTGAATAAGAGGGGCGCAGTAAAATGAGATTTATAAACATTGGTTTTGGAAATATGGTTGCCGCGAACAGGATTGTTACGGTTGTAAGTCCGGATTCCGCACCGATAAAGCGGCTGACTCAGGACGCGCGCGACGCAGGCCGGGTTGTCGACGTTACCTGCGGACGCCGTACGCGTTCGGTAATCATAACCGACAGCGACCATGTTATTCTTTCGGCAATACAGACCGAAACGCTTTCCAACCGATTAAACGGCGATACTTCCGACGGCGGCGACAGCGAGAGCGAGGAAGAATAATTTAAATCGGAAATCTGTGCCGAACCATTGAAAAAATTGCGCTTGTGTGCTACAATATGTATAATATAGTATGTTAGGAGCATGAATTATGATATATCCTCCGCTCGAAGAGCTTATGCAAAACGGCAAATATAACCGATATATAATTGTTTCGGCAGTTGCAAAATGTGCACGCATGGTCACCGACGAATACGTTCAGCAGCGCGAATACGCTGAAAAGCTGCTTGCAAACAAGGAAACAGACAAGAGTCTCGCTTCGCTGATAAAGCGTGAGTACCGGAACGAAAAGGCGGTTAAAACTGCAATCAAGCGTCTGGCGCAGGGCGAATACCACATTGTCGACGAGTCAATAGACAAAAACTGCAATACCTGACGGAAGGTAATGCCATGATAGAAAACGTCGCTGAGGTCCACGTACTTGACGCGCCTTTTCATGTCGACAAAGCGTACGATTATGCGATTACGCCGGAGCTTGTCGGAAAGATATGCGTGGGCGGTTTTGTTTGCGTTCCTTTCGGCGGCAAGAACTCAAGACAGCTCGGACTTGTTACTGCGCTGAAAAGCGATTCGGATTTTGAAAAGATTAAACCGATTCATTCCATTGTTTTCAGTGAGATAACCTTAAGCGCCGAACAGCTCGGGATTGTAAACTACATGAAAACACATACCTTCTGTACGACGGGAGACGCGGTCAGCGCGTTGCTCCCGCCTTCGGTTTTGTCGGGGATGCGCGATTATTACAGACTTTCGGATCCTTCAGCGGAGCTCCCGGTCAAAGCGAATGAAAACGTAAAGAAGGTTCTTTTGTATTTAAAAAAGCACGAACGCTGCACTGAGAGCGATCTGATTAAAAAATTCGGGTCCGAAGTCGTTGAACTAATTAAAAATTACGTTGAAAAAGGAGTCCTTATCAGGACAACGGAGCTTGTCAAAAGTCTGAAATATAAGAGTATTCTTACCGTATCGCTTAAAATCAGCCCGGAAGAAGCGTTGCTGGAAGCGGACAGACAGCGGTCTGTGAAACAGGCGGCGCTTTTGAGACTTCTGGTTGATGAAGGACCGAAAACAATAAGCGAGCTTAAAGATCTGGGCTTTTCAAAAATTCAGGCAGAGTCGCTTGAGACGAAGGGCGCTGTAATGATTCAAATGCGCGATACGTTCCGCGACCCTTACGAAACGGCTGCGTTTTCCGGAAAAAATGAAGAAAGTCCGCTGTCGGAAGCTCAGAATCGCGCGAAAGAAGAAATCAGCTCGATTTTAAACGAAGGCGGCGGCGCAAAGGCGGTTTTGCTGCGTGGAGTTACGGGAAGCGGAAAAACAAAGGTCATAAAGGCAATAATGGACGAAGTAATTGCCTCGGGATGCGGAGTGATTATGCTTGTGCCGGAAATCGGACTGACTCCGCAGGCAATTTCGGTTTTTAAGTCTTACTATAAGGACCGTGCGGTTGTGCTCCATTCTCAGCTGTCTGTCGGAGAACGCTACGACGCCTGGCTGAAGATTGCGGCGGGGGACGCCGACGTCTGCATAGGTACACGCTCGGCGGTTTTTGCTCCGTTTCGGAATCTCGGCCTGATTGTTATAGACGAGGAACAGGAGCACACGTACAAATCCGACATGAACCCCAAATATCATGCTCGGGACATTGCGCGATTCCGCTGCGCATACCACGGCGCGATGATGCTTCTTGCATCTGCTACGCCGTCCGTTGAAAGTGAATACAGATCACGGGAGGGGCGTTACCGAGAGGTTGTTCTCAGCGAACGCTACGGAGACGCAAAGCTCCCGGAAGGGATAATTGCGGATATGCGCGAGGATACCGCAAACGGTAATTTGTCCGCCATCGGCTTGAAGCTTCGCACCGAGCTTGAGAAAACGCTTGCAAACGGAGAACAGGCGATCCTTTTTGTAAATCGGCGCGGGTATCACAATTTCGTGTCCTGCCCGGTTTGCGGAAATGTGATTATGTGTCCGCATTGCAGCGTGTCGTATACGTATCACGCTCTTAGGTCCTATACCGGTCAGACCGGAGGCTTCCTTCTCTGTCATTACTGCGGAAGCCGGGCGCCTGCACCGGAAAAGTGCCCTTCCTGCGGGAACGATAAGCTCCGCTATTACGGTTACGGCACTCAGAAGGTTGAAGAAGAGCTTGTGAATCTGTTTCCTGATGCCAAAATCATCCGGATGGACGCGGACACAACCTCCGCAAAATATGCGTACGATAACATAATCGGAGCGTTCAGACGAGGGGAATACGACATACTTATCGGTACGCAGATGGTAACAAAAGGACATGATTTCCCGAATGTCACGCTTGTAGGCGTACTCAACGCGGATTATGCGCTTTATATTGACGATTATCAGGCATATGAGCGCACTTTTTCTCTGATAACGCAGGTCGTCGGAAGGGCAGGACGGTCGGATAAACCGGGACGCGCCCTTATACAGACTTTTAATCCGGAGCATCCGGTGCTCAAGCTCGCGGCTAAGCAGGATTATACGTCGTTTTATGAAAGTGAGATTGTGCTCCGGCGGGCGCTTGTATTTCCGCCGTGCTGTGAGCTTGTGGAGGTATCTCTTTCTTCAACTTCGGAAGCCGAGCTCGGAACCGCTGCCGCCGCGTTCGGAGCGATGCTGAACGAAATGCATTCCGGCGAATACAGTGACGTTGAACTTATTATTTTCGGCCCGATTGACGCGCCGCTTTATAAAATAAACGAAAATTTCAAAAAAAACTTTGTAATAAAATGCCGTCTCAATGCGAGAACACGTGATTTTATCAGGACTCTTGCGATCGGATTTGAAAAAAAATACGGCAGGCGCATCTCTTTTTCGCTTGACGTAAATCCGAGTAATCTGTGAGCGGTTTTGCGGGGGGAATAAAATGGCTATACTGAATATCGTAAAGGAAGGCGACCCGATTTTAAGAAAGACGAGCCGCCGTGTTGATGAGATTACGCCGCGCATAATCCGGCTGCTCGACGATATGCGCGATACTCTTCATGATGCAGAGGGCGCCGGACTTGCCGCTGTGCAGGTCGGAGTGCTTCGGCGTATTGTGCTCGTCGAAACAGAGCCGGGCGAGCTTATCGAGCTTATCAATCCGGTTATTATCGAAAGCTCCGGCCATCAGGAGGAGGTTGAAGGATGCCTGTCGGTTCCGGACGTATGGGGAATAACAAGCCGTCCGGAGAGCGTTACCGTACGCGCGCTTAACCGAAAGGGAGAGATTTTTACCGTTTCCGGAAACGGGCTTAAGGCGCGGGCGTTCTGTCATGAGCTTGATCACCTTGAAGGAAAGCTTTTTACCGACGACGCACTTCGCATTCTGACTGCGGAAGAGCTTAAGGAGCAGATTGACTGAACCGGGAGGATCTGATTTTTTATGAAGCTTTTGTTTATGGGAACTCCCGATTATGCCGGAACTATTCTGAAAACTCTTATTTCTGAAAACCGCGGCGTTTCCGCCGTAGTTACTCAGCCGGATAAGCCCAAGGGACGCGGATATATTCTGACTCCGTCTCCCGTTAAAGAGATTGCGGAAAAACACGGGCTTCCCGTTTATCAGCCGTCCACGCTTAAAAGCGATGATTTTTATGCTTTGCTTAAAATGATTGCGCCCGACGCGATTATTGTTGCCGCCTACGGTAAGATACTTCCTCAGAACGTGCTGGACTATCCTGCTTTCGGATGTATAAACGTACACGGCTCGCTGCTTCCGGCGTACAGGGGAGCGGCTCCGATTCAACGCGCGATTATCGAAGGAGAGCGTGAGACCGGAGTTACGATAATGAAAATGGACGCAGGAATCGACACGGGCGATATGTATCTGAAAACCGCAATTCCGATAAGCGACAGCGACGATTTCGGAACTCTTCACGACCGTTTGGCGGAAGCCGGCGCAAGGGCGCTTTGCGAAGTGCTTGATATGATTGAAGCCGGCACTGCCATAGCGACTCCTCAGCCTGAGAAAGGCGCAACTTATGCGTCAAAAATTGAAAAATGCGATACGGTTCTTGATTTTTCACAGAGTGCGAGAGCTGTTTTTAACCGTATACGCGGTCTTTCGCCGTTCCCTCTCTCATGCACGACGCAAAACGGCGCAATGATTAAGCCGGTGTCTGCCGAAATTGTCGGGGAAACGGGAAAATACGGCGAATCCGGACAGGTTGTTTCCCTTGACGGAGGTATTACGGTCGCCTGCGGAGACGGTGCGATAATTATAAAGTCGCTGCTTCCTGCGGGCAAGGGAAGAATGTCCGCAGAAGATTTTATCCGCGGAAGAAAAATCGCAATCGGCGACGTTTTTATTTGACCGGCGGGTACGTGCCGAAATTTTGTCCCGATGCTTACGTTAAGGCGTAAGACGCCTTGAGGCGCAAGCCTTTTGTACCTAATTACGGGGGGATTTCCGCGCAGCCTTTTTTGTACAGAAACGGCGTCCGGCATTTTTATTACCCTCTGTTTGTTTTATATATCTGTTTTTGCATATGTCCGAATTAAAATAAACTTAAGTGAGAGACCATGTTAAAAAAGAGCGATATTCTCAATGCAATGAAGCAATATTTCGGACATTCGTCGTTCAGAGATGGGCAGGAGCGCATCGTTGAACGTCTGCTTTGCGGCGGAGACGCGCTGTGCGTCATGCCGACGGGATCCGGAAAATCAATATGTTATCAGCTTCCGGCGCTTATGCTTGAAGGAATAACGGTTGTTGTGTCGCCGCTTATTGCTCTGATGAAGGATCAGGTTGCCTCTCTGATACAGTCCGGCGTCAGAGCAGCCTATATAAACAGCTCGCTGACGCCTGCGCAGTGCCGCAAAGCGCTTGAGAATATGGCTCGCGGAGTGTACAAAATTGTGTATGTAGCGCCGGAACGGCTGCTTACCGACGATTTTCTGCGCGCCTGTTCGTCTTTGAACATTCCGCTTGTGGCGGTTGACGAAGCGCACTGCGTTTCTCAATGGGGGCAGGATTTCCGTCCGAGCTACCTTAAAATTTCTGAATTTCTTTCGCTTCTGCCGGAGCGCCCGGCGGTTGCGGCATTTACCGCTACGGCGACTCCCGAAGTCAGACAGGATATTAAAAGCATGTTGGGTCTTAATTCGCCGCTTGAAATTACGACCGGATTTGACCGTCCAAACCTTTATTTTGGTGTCTCGGTTACACAGAATAAAGACAGCTCGTTTCTTGCGCTTTTGTCTGAAAGACGCGGAAAAAGCGGCATTGTTTACTGCATGACAAGGAAAAATGTGGAAGAAGTATGCAGTATGCTCTGTCTGAACGGATATGACGCGACGCGGTATCATGCCGGTTTATCCGACGAGGAGCGCCGCGAAAATCAGGATGATTTTGTGTGCGACAGAAAAAGCATTATGGTTGCGACGAATGCGTTTGGAATGGGAATAGACAAATCAAACGTTTCGTTTGTAATTCATTACGGTATGCCGCTTAATTTGGAAAGTTATTATCAGGAAGCCGGAAGAGCCGGGCGCGACGGAAGCCGCGCGGATTGTATCCTTCTGTATGCTCCCCGCGATTATCATATGGCCAGGTTCATGATTGAAAACAGCTCCGCAGATAATCCCGAAACTGATGAAGAAACCAGAGAAGCGCTGAGGCAGAGGGATATGGAACGGCTTAAAAAAATGGTGTTCTACTGCCGTACGACCGACTGTCTCAGAGGATTTATACTCGAATATTTTGGAGAAAAAGCAGTGCGTGAATGCGGAAACTGCTCGTCCTGCATGACAGAGTATGAAGTACGCGACATTACATACGAGAGCAGAATGATAATCGAATGCATAAAGGAGACTCACGAGCGTTTCGGAGCCTTGACCGTTACGGATATTCTGCTCGGACGCGATAACAACCGTATCGTAAAATACGGATTGGACACCTGTTTTACATACGGAAAACTGAGCGGCACTCCGGAAAGCGAAATACGGCGCATGATAGACGAGCTTGTCATGACTGGTTATCTTGAGACGTCCGGCGAGGAATATCCGGTTATTCAGACGACCGGCTGTGCGAAAGGAATTTGTTCGGGCAAAGTCAATGTTACTTTGAAAGTGCCGAAAAAGCGTCCTGCCGCAGCTGCTTGCAAAAAGAAAAAACCTGCCGCCGCGCCGGCTGAGAACGAGGAACTGTTTGAACGTCTCAGACGCTTGCGCAAAAAGCTTGCTGACATTCAGAGCGTGCCTGCGTACGTTGTTTTTTCCGATTCAACTCTGCGCAGTATGTGTGCGCTGCTTCCTGCGAATATTGATCAGTTCGGAGAAGTTCAGGGAGTCGGTGCGGAAAAAAAAGAAAGATACGGCGATATATTTGTCATGGAGATCAATTCCTATTTGAAAGAAAACGGTGGATAAAATGAAAAAATCATTTATAAGACGCGGTATAACCTCAGACGGCGGCGCGAGACTCGTGTTTGCCGACACAACTTCGATTGTATGCCGCGCTCAGGAAATACACGGCACGTCAAAAACAATGACCGCCGCGCTTGGAAGAGCGCTGACCGGCGCTTCTTTAATGGGGTCGCTGCAAAAGGACAAAACCGATTCGCTGACGCTGATGTTCAAGGGCGACGGACCTGCCGGTTTGATCCTCTGCGTGTCTGATTATATGGGAAACGTACGGGGATATGCGCAGAATCCTTCTGTTGAGCTCCCGCCGAATTCAGTCGGAAAGCTTGACGTCGGCGGTGCTGTCGGCAAGGGAACTCTCTGCGTTATGCGCGATATATCGGACGGCAAAAGTCACGAGCCGTATACAGCCATGTCTCCGATTGTGAGCGGAGAGATTGCGGAGGACATAACGAACTTTTATGCTCAAAGTGAGCAGATTCCGACGGTGTGCGCTCTCGGAGTGCGCTGCGGAATTGATAAAAAGTGCTTTTCGGCCGGCGGATTTTTACTTCAGCTGCTTCCCGGCGCAGACGATGGGCTTATCTCAAAGCTTGAGGGAAATGTCGCGCTTCTTGACAGCATATCTTCGATTATTACGGAAAGCGACGCCGCGGACAGAGTTTTCAGCATGGTGTTTGCCGGTATGGATTTCGAGGTTTTTGACGAATATGAAATCGATTATGAATGCAGCTGTTCTCGCGACCGTTATTTGAGCGGACTTATCGGACTTCCCGAAAACGACCGCCGTGAGCTTATCGAGAGCGGAGAGCCGATCGAAACCTGCTGCCGTTTCTGCGGAAAAAAGTATGTTTTTTCTCCCGACGAGCTCAAACGCTGAAAGATATTCAGGGATAATTTGTTAAAAAAATAAACCACATATAATTCATCATTTTACAATTCTAAGGAGAAAACAGTATGGGCAAAATTACATTTATGGGCGCCGGCAGTACAGTATTTGCAAGAAACGTTTTGGGCGACGCAATGCTTACGCCTGCGCTCCGTGATTTTGAGATCGCTTTATACGATATCGACGGAGAGCGTCTTGAAGACTCGTATTCCATGGTAACGTCGATAAACCGTAATTCAAACGAAAACCGCGCGAAGATTTCGAAATATCTCGGCGTTGAAAACCGCCGCGACGCCCTCCGCGGGGCGGATTTCGTTATAAACGCTATACAGGTCGGAGGCTATGAGCCCTGCACGGTCACGGATTTTGAAATACCGAAAAAATACGGTCTCCGTCAGACTATTGCCGACACTCTCGGAATCGGAGGAATTTTCAGGGCGCTCAGAACGATACCGGTGCTTCAGGATTTTGCAAACGATATGGAAGCAGTATGTCCCGACGCATGGTTTTTGAATTACACAAATCCTATGGCTATGCTGTCCGGATTTATGCAGAGGTACACCGGTATAAAGACCGTCGGACTCTGTCACAGCGTTCAGAACTGCTCACGCCCTCTTCTTAACAAGTTGAAGGTAGAATATCACGAGCCGATATGCGAGATGATCGCGGGAATAAATCACATGGGCTGGCTGCTTGAGCTCCGCGACGCTGACGGAACAGATCTTTATCCCGAAGTCAGAAAAAGAGCCATCGAAGCACTTGAGTCTCGCCCCGAGGATTGTTACGACCTGGTTCGCTACGAATACATACGCCGGCTTGGCTATTATTGCACCGAATCGAGCGAGCATAACGCCGAGTACAACAATCTGTTTATAAAGTCGCGCTATCCGGAACTTATCGAACGTTACCGCGTACCGCTTGACGAATATCCTCGCCGCTGCGTCAACCAAATTGAAGGCTGGAAGACCGACCGCGATCTTTACGTTTCAAACGAAAAGATCACTCATTCACGTACTCATGAATACGCGTCGTATATTATGGAAGCCATGGTTACCGATATTCCTTATAAAATCGGCGGAAATGTAATAAATCACGGCTTTATCGAAAATCTTCCTTCCGACGCTTGCGTTGAGGTGCCCTGTCTTGTAAACCGCGCGGGAGTCCGGGGATGCTATGTCGGCAAGCTTCCTACGCAGCTTGCGGCAATGAACATGACAAATATTAATGTTCAGCTTCTGACTATTGAAGCGGCTGTCACTCACAAAAAGGACACCATATATCAGGCGGCAATGCTCGATCCTCATACCTCATCGGAACTGTCTATCGACGATATTGTAAGTATGTGCGACGATCTTATTGAAGCACACGCAGGATGGCTTCCCGAATATCATTAATTTTTATAAAGGCATAAAAAGAATGACCGCGGATATTTCAATGGTTCCGCGGTCATTTTTTAAATAAAACCGCTGCTCCTGAAATTATCATTAGGCTTCCAAACGCCGTTCTGACAATTCCCGGATCAACTAACGCTGCCGCAAGAGAGCCGAGGTATGCGCATAACGCGCCAGGAATCACGCAGCTGAGAAAAACTCCGGGCTTAAAACGGCTGTTTTTGAAACGGAATAAAAGTGACGCTGCCGCAGCGCAGATAAAAAATATCAGATTGATACCCTGAGCCGTCAGCTGGTCTGTGCCGCGGACGAGAGTAAGGTAGATAACAAGCAGTCCGCCTCCTCCAACTCCCATTCCGGATAAGACAGCCAGGAGCGCGGCCGCGGTTATATCGATAAAAATCATTTGTTTTACTCCTGATCGTATGTTTTTGACCTACGCGTCCGGTTTATTGTTTTTTGAAGAGCATAATAATTCCTGCGATTATAACAAGCAGAGAAAAGATTCGATCGAGCGTCTTAAGACTTATTTTTTTGAAAAAAAACGCTCCTGCCGAGCCTCCGAGCAACGCCGGAATTAAATAAAACGCGCATTCCTTAAGCGGCAGATTTCCGCTCCTGACATAGGCGAAAGCCGAAACAACCGAAAAAACCGCGCACACGGCGAGCGTAAGGGTATATCTGTCAAGCGAATTGCGGCATAGCAGCATCATGCCGAACATGAGTACAATTCCGCCTCCTGTGCCGACAAATCCGTTGACGAAGCCCGCCGCACCTCCGAGTATGGCGCAAAAGGCATAAAATGAAGCTTGTTTCATAAATAATTTCAAAACTCTTGTTTTTTTACTGTAAATCTGATATTATAAATATAATTACACACTAATAGTATCCGCAGAAAAAACGGAAATATTAAGAGAAAATAAAAAAAGAAAAGGAATCGGGAAAATGCTTCTTGCCGAACTTGAATCGCTCGCAAATAACGGAAAAATTCCGAAGATAGAGCGTACGCACTACATAAACAACCATATTCATACAGACCGCTCATTTTCACCATATACGCCTGCGTCCGCGGTATACACCGCCTACCTGAACGGACTTGCGACCGCCGGAATAATGGACCACGATACTGTCGACGGAGCAAACGAATTTATTGAAGCCGGACGTATAATCGGCTTGCCGGTTACGGTCGGAGTTGAGTGCCGAGTAAGCATGAAGAATACCCCGTTTGCTGAAAGGAGGCTGAACAACCCGGATCAGCTCGGATGCGCTTACGTAGCCATGCACGGAATTCCGCACGCCTCTCTTGAAAGCGTTGACGAGTTCTTTGCGCCCTACCGCTGCAAGCGGAATGTACGAAACCGCGAGATGTGCCGCCGTATAACCGAGCTTGTCAGCCCTTACGGACTCAGCCTTGATTTTGACAAAGACGTGCTGCCGCTTGCAAGAGCGTCGGTTACAGAAAGACACATTCTTTTCGCTCTCACAAAAAAAATCACAGCCTTATATGATACTCCCGAGAAGGTAGTCGGCTTTTTAAAGGACACAATGAAGATAAATTTGTCTCAGAAGACGGAGACAAACATTCTTCATGGTATGGAAACTCCGCAGTTTTACGAATACGATATTCTCGGCGCGCTCAAGAGCGACATGGTTTCAAAATTTTATGTTCCCGCAACCGACGAGCTGCCTTCGCTCGATGAGTTTATCGGCATGGTCAAAAAGGCGGGCGGAATTTCGGCGTATGCGTATCTCGGAGACGTTACAAACTCCGTGACCGGAGACAAAAAGGCTCAGACGTTTGAGGATTCTTATCTCGACGAGTTGTTTGCGTTCCTAAAGGATGCGGGCTTTGACGCCGTAACTTTTATGCCGACGAGAAACACCTTGGTACAGCTTGAACGCGTAATGGAGCTTTGCCGCAAGTTCGGATTTTTCCAGATCAGCGGAGAGGATATAAATTCTCCGCGTCAGTCGTTTATATGCAAGGCGTACGACGACGAGCGTTTTCATCATCTTATCGACGCGGCATACACTCTTATTGAATATGAACGGGTTGCGGCGAGCGATATGAAGGCCGCGCGTGCGCTTATCTGCAAAGCCTGACCCGGCATTATCAGAAAGGCATGGTATACACAAAATGAGTTTTAAACCTGAAAAGAAACTGAAAGTTGCCGTTATAGGCGCAACGGGGATGGTCGGTCAGAGATTTATGACATTGCTTGCAGATCATCCGTATTTTGAAGTTACAAAGCTTGCGGCAAGTCCGCGTTCAGCCGGCAAAACGTACGTTGAGGCACTCGGCGGCAGATGGAAGCTGACGGATCCCACACCCGCAAAATTTGCTGATATGATAGTATGCGACGCTTCCGAGCCGAACAAGGTTGCGCAGGACGTTGATTTTGTGTTCTGTGCGGTCGATATGAAAAAGGAAGAGATAAAGGCGCTTGAGGAAGCATATGCAAAAACCGAAACGCCGGTAGTTTCCAATAATTCGGCAAACCGTTGGACGCCCGACGTTCCGATGGTTATCCCGGAAATTAACCCCGAGCATCTCGAAGTTATTGAACATCAGCGAAGACGACTTGGAACAAAACGCGGATTTATCGCCGTAAAGCCGAACTGCTCGATTCAAAGCTACGTTCCGCTGCTGACTCCTTTACTCTGTTATAAACCGGTACGCGTGCTTGCAACAACGTATCAGGCGATATCCGGGGCCGGCAAAACATTCAATGAATGGCCGGAAATGAGAGATAATGTCATTCCCTATATCGGCGGCGAAGAGGAAAAAAGCGAGCAGGAGCCGCTTAAAATCTGGGGAAGCGTAAACGGGGGCTGCATAGAAAAGGCGCAGGCTCCACTTATTACAACTCAGTGCATCCGCGTGCCGGTCACCGACGGTCACCTTGCGGCTGTGTTTGTTGATTTTGAAAACAAGCCTTCGAAAGAACAGATTCTTGAAAAATGGAACAGCTTTGAGGGAAAATGCGCAAAATACGGTCTTCCTTTCTCTCCGGAGCGGTTTATAACTTATTTTGAAGAAGACAACCGTCCTCAGACCGGCGTTGACCGCATGATATGCCATGGAATGGGCATTTCGGCAGGAAGACTTCGCGAGGACTCATTGTTCCAGTATAAATTTGTAGGACTTTCCCACAACACGCTCAGAGGCGCGGCCGGCGGCGCGGTGCTTATTGCAGAGCTGCTCTGCGCAGAGGGATATATTACGTCAAAATAATTCGAAAGGAAATATACCTGAAATGAAGTATTTCAACTGCACGGAAGCTCCAATAAAGGTATACGGTCTTGCGTATAACGGCGAGGGCGGCCGTTTCTGGAAGATGCATGAAAGCGTAGTCGATAAAGTCAGCGCAGAAATATGCAATCTTGGCAGACGCAATACCGGCGGCAGGATACGCTTTGCGACAAATTCTAAAAAATATTCGGTCAGAGTCAAGCTTCAAACGCTGCACAACGATTACAATTTCTCAATAGTCGGCGGCGCGGGATGCGACGTTTATACCGGCTCGCGCGACAATATCCATTTTGTCGGACGTATTTTTCCGATGGATTATTCTAAAGACTGCATGGACAATACGGCAGAATTCAAAAAATCGGACAAAATCGAGACAATAACAATAAATCTTCCGAGAAACGAGAGCGTATGCGAATGCGAGATCGGAATTGAGGACGACGCGGAGCTGTTTGCTCCGGAGCCTTATACATATGAGAAGCCTACGGTGTTTTACGGTTCGTCAATAACCGAAGGCTGCACAGCCGAGCGTCCCGGATGTTCATACGTTTCCATGCTGTCGCGCTGGCTCGACACAAATTATATAAACCTCGGTTTTTCGGGCGCGGGCAAAGGAGAACCAATCATGGCGGACTACATTGCCGGGCTTGATCCAAACGTGCTCGTCTGCGATTACGATCACAATGCTCCCGACGTTGCTCACCTTGAACGCACTCACGAGCCGTTTTACAAGCGCATACGCGAAAAACTTCCGGAGCTTCCGATATTGTTCATGACAAAGCCGGACGCTGTTATCGGAGACGTTGTTGATATGGAACGCCGCAATATAATTTACACAACGTACCAAAACGCCGTTAAGGCAGGCGACAAAAACGTATATTTCCTCGACGGTTCGACTTTCTACGGAGCGTGGCACCGTGAAGACTGCACAATGGATAACTGCCATCCGAATTCAATCGGCTTTTGGCTCATTGCCCAGTCCGTTTATCCGCTGCTCAAGTCTATACTTGAGAAAACAGTTAAGTAATAATAAAATTAACGAATATTCATAAAAGATTAACTGAAAAGTAATTTACATTTAGTCATAATTGTGGTATAATACAACCAGCATCGAGAAAAATTAGCAACATAATCGGCATAAAATTCAAGGAAAAAGGTGGAATGGCTATGAAAATTACGATTACAGGCAGACAGATGACCGTACCGGAGGATTTCAGGGAGCTTTGTGAAAAGAAGCTGTCGAAATTCGACAAATTTTTCAAGGACGACGCTGTGGCTTATGTAACCCTCAGCCGAAAACGCTCGAAAGAGAATCTGGAGCTGACTATCTCAAGCAGCGGAATACTTTATCGCTGCGAAGAGGAAAACGCCACCTTCAACAGCGCGCTCGACGAAGCGGTCGAGGCAATAGAGCGTCAGATACGCAAGAACAAGACGCGTCTTGAGAAAAAGCTTCGCGAGGGAGCTTTTGTGAAGGAGGCGATGAATTCTGCGGCAATCGAGGAGGAACCGGAATTTCAGATCCGCGTCAAGACTTTTGATCTTAAGCCGATGACTGCCGAGGAAGCAATTCTTCAGATGAATCTTTTGGGTCATGAATTTTTCGTGTTTGTTAATACCGATACCGGAGAAACCAACGTGGTCTATAAGCGCAAGGACCAGAATTACGGAATGATCGTTCCGTCAAAATCCTGATGATATTTTTTGTCCCACGGATTTAAAATTCCGTGGGACTTTAAATCTTCCGTGGAAATTCAACAATTCCGTTGGACTTTTTATTATTTATCGAAAATCACCCGATAAACGCAGCGTGACTTAACGGCGTTTGCTTTTAAAAACGTCGTTTCGGAGACGTTAATTTTTCAAAGGAATTTCAGTCCTGCCGGGTTTTTATAGGAAATTAACATAAGCTTCCTGAATGAACAATATTATGAGCCTGCCGCGCTCTGCGGCGGGCTTATGTTCGTTTTGTACGCAAAAACCACCGGATTTTTTTTGAATTTTTGAGTAAAAACTATTGCAAAAACTTACGGAATGCAGTAAAATAGATGATGAATAAGTATCGGCTTCGGACGGTTGAATCCATTGACCGAGCTGCATACTGCAAGCGCCGGATGTTGCGCTCAGGAGAGTGAGAAAATGAAAAACGCATTACTGAAAACTATACGCGGTCCATGCGGACGGGCGTTATTTAAAGATACATTTCAGAAAGGAACGAGGAAATGATGAACCAGACAAAAAAGTACACACCCGGAAAAAAGCTTTTGGCTCTGCTTCTTACGCTGATCATGACGGTCAGCCTGCTGCCTGTATCTGTATTTGCGGCAGAGGAAGGTGCAGAACCTGATCAGAATATCGAGAAGAGTACCGAGCCTGCGACGGAAGCGGATTTCTACAAGATCCTGCATCTGGATTGCGGCCGCAAGTATTTTACCAAGGATTGGATCGTCGCCCTTCTTTATGAGATGAAGGCAGATGGTTATAACCAGTTGCAGCTGGCTTTCGGCAACGATGGCCTGCGCTTTCTGCTGGATGACATGAGCTTTACTGCCAACGGTACGACATATGCTCATAGTGATGTAGTGGCAAATGTTGAGGCGGGCAACGAGGCGCAGAACAGCAGCGGCGATGGACGCTGGCTGACCCAGACGGAGATGGACGCGATCATTGCCAAGGCAAACGACCTGGGCATTCAGATCGTTCCTCTGCTGAACCTGCCCGGACACGCTAACGCGATCCTGGACATTGCTAGTGATGCTTATAACGCAACCGGCTCCAATAACACGCTGGATGTTGCAAACAGCAGCGCCGCGCGTGAATTTGGCATGGCTATTTTTGAGAAGTATGTGGATTACTTTGCGGGCAAGGGCTGCCAGTTCTTCAACTTTGGCGCGGATGAGTATGCCAATGATGCTTTGGGTTTCGGCCGGCTGAATAGCACACAATACCAAAGCTTTGTTAGTTTCATTAATGATATGGCTACATATATCAGCGGTAAGGGAATGACGCCCCGCGCTTTTAATGATGGCCTGTACTACAACAATCAAGATGTTACCATTAATACCGACATCCAGTGCTGCTATTGGTCCAGCGGTTGGAGCGGCTATGATGTGGCATCGGCAGCAACGATTTCTGGCAAAGGCCATGCCATGATCAACACCAATGGTGACTTCTACTACGTGCTGGGCAAAGACGATCAGTTTGATTCCGGCTATAGCTATGCGTCGAATTTCAGCAATACGGCCTTTATGGGCAGTACCATCAGCAATCCCGTTGGCTCCATGTTCTGCATTTGGTGCGACTATCCCAACGCGGAGACTGAGACCGAGGTTGCCGCAAATGTTCGGTTGGTTCTGCGTGCCATGGCACAGCGGATGAATAACGAGGCCCTCAACGTGAGCGAAGAGGTGGTCGCAAATGGTTTCAATGCTGACGGTACGCTGAATACTAGCGGAACGGATACTCCCGATACCACCGAGCTGCCTGCGAAAGATGAGAAAACCGGCGTCGATGTTGTGGTGAAAGGCCTAGAGGGCCAAACGGCGACGGTTGCAGTCACGGCGATTACGGCCCGCACTGAGGGCCTGCCCGAAGGCGCGCAGGCGGTGTCCTATAACGTTACTCCGGCGGTAGACGGTACGGCCTATACCGGCGAGGGCACGGTGACGCTGCCTGTTCCTGAGGCGTGGAAGGATAGCAGTGATCGTATTCGCGGCTATATCGTGACCGACGGCAATGTGGAGACCATTACGGGTACCTATAACGCGGTTTCCGGTAAGTATACCTTCACTGTGCAGCATTTCTCCGAAATGGGCTTGCTCCTGCAGGCTGATAGCGGCGCGGAGGTTACCAACAAGGAAACCATCAACGTTGCTGTGGGCGGTACTGATTCCCGTACCATCGACGGCGTCAACTACAAGGATAACGTTGACCGCAGCAAACTTGATGAAACCATTGCAACCGTAACAGTTGAGGGCGTTGACGCAGTCGAGGCCACCACAACCTATACCCAGGCTTCCGTCACCTGCGACACCCTGATCTCCAGCAACTCCAACAACTGGACAGCGGCGTCCGGCTATTACTACACACCGGATGGCACAAATTACTATCCGGTGTATGCGAAGAGAAGTAGTGAATACTACTTAATCTTTAAAATATATACCTATACTTGGGGCTACTCCACCACCAGTTCTACCAAAAACGTGACGCAGATCGGCGGCACCCAAAGAACCCGGGACCCCAGCGATACCCCCAATATCACGGTTTATACCCAAAGTACGACCGAAGCGTTTGATGCGTCCACGACAATCACTTTTGCAGGTGTTTATCCCGGTACGACATATGTGACTGTCGGCGATACGGAATATCAAATCAATGTTGCGTATAAGAGTGAGAGTGTGAGCGTCATTGTGAACGGCAACAAAACTGTTTCGCAGACGTCGACTATCATGGGAGAGGCTGTTGTCGAGGATCCTTCAGTCGTCAGTGTAAGCACGTCAGGCAGCGATGTCACCTTTACCGGTCTGAAAGAAGGCACAACAACTGTCACAGTTGGCGACACCATCTATACAGTTACGGTTTCTAGAGAAAACCTGACTGGTAAGACGCTTAATATTGAATATTGGATCACCAATGGACGTCCGACAGATACAAACGGGGATACAGCCTATACGGTGAACGCAAGCGATGTTTATTCTGCGGATGGTGTTGCTCTTACGGATCTCGTGCCCGAGAATACTACGAAGGAGACTCGTGCACTGCAGTTCTGGCGCGGCAGACTGCTTGACAAGACTGCGTCAAACAGCAGTACGAGCGGTACCGAAGAGCAGACCGAGGTCGAAGGTGATGATGAGACCTACAACGGTGATGAGTTCACCAAGGTTCGCTATTGGAGCGGTTCATGGTCGGTTTACACGGAAAATAATGAATGGGTCGATGTAAGAGACCATCAGCTTGTGGCCTATTACCTGGAGATTCTCCCCATCTCCGATGAGCTGACCGTTACCGCCGCGGACTGGGGCAAGAAAGCTGACGGATCTACTTCAGGCGACTATCTTGAACCCTACAATTCCTGCACAGTTTCCGTCCAGGTGGTCTATGAGGATGGCACGACGAACCCTGTAAGCACGACTGCAGCTGATTTAGCGAGCCGCACCATCGCCTATGGCTACTGGGCAAGTGGCCGTGGCATTGGTACACTGAATCTGGTCGCTCTAGAGGGCTATCAGATCTGGAAGATCGAAGCTGAGACCGGAGTAGAAACCTACGCCAGTTCCAGCAGCACATGGGGTAGCTATACGGTCAATAGTTTCACATGGGACAACAACCCCATGACAGTCTATGAAGGCGATGCTGTCGATCAATACATACTGCACAATGACGCTAACAATCCCTCTAAAGATGGCTATTATGAGAACCTGATGTGGGATGAGAACCACGAGGCGATCCTGATCAAGGTTTATCTCAGGGCTGATGCACAAGAGGATTCCCTGACGGTGAATTACTTTGTGCAGGGCGAATCCTCGCCGTTCTACAGCTATGCCATCAATGTTAATGCGGGAATTCTTTTCAACGAGGGATTTGCTCGCGTGATTGATGCCACTGCGCCGGGCGGCGCAAGGCTGGTAAATAACACTGTTGAAAACAGCCTTGGCGTGACCCAGACAGTGCAGTCGGATCTGTCGCTGATGACGCAAATCGGTGCACAGTACCGCTATAGCGACTATCAGTTTGTCGCCGCTGTTCGGAGCGAAGACGGCAAAACAGTCAATCTGTACTATACATTCAGCAGCACCAAGACCTTTGTGGTAGACTTTGGCCTGCCGCTGGTGATCAAGCCCACGGACATGAGTGAGGGTTTGACAATTGAAAAGCTTACCGGCATTGAGATTCATCAGACAACGACTTACGCCGGTATCGAAACTAATGATGCATATGAAATCATCTATACACTAAATAAAACGATCGATGGCCAAGACAACTTCGGCGTACAATACACCGGCACGATAGCTACAGACGGAGGAACCCAGTCTGGCAGCGTATCATTTACAATTACCATCATTCCCGCAAGCACTGTTTACTATGAGGACAGCTTCGCCAAGTTTACCGGTGGCAAAGGCACGGCAAATGGGGCAGTGTGGACGACAGACGGCAGCGCTTCCGAAATAAATCAGGCGCTGGATGAACTGGGCGGAGACGCTTTAAACGTTTACGGCTATGACCCGGCATACAGCAACTGCACCACCTTCTCTATGGGCAGTGCCATGAAGGTTACGGTAAACAAAGCAATGACCGAAAACTGGACTGAAGGCAGCGCATGGCCAAGTGCCGAATTCACCTTCAAGGGCACAGGCTTTGACGTCATCTCTTTGACCAATAATACCTCCGGAGCCATCTTTGTGGACGTTTACGAGGGTACCGTCGCTGTCGGTACACCTGTTCGCAGCTACGTTGTAGACAATTACTATGGATACACAGTAGATAAAGACGGAAACTGGGTTGTTGAACCTGATGCGTCTGATACTCTGTATCAGATCCCCGTCATGAAGATCACAGGCCTTGATTACAGTGAATATACCGCCGTAATTACTGTGTTCTATGATGATTTGTTCAACCATGATTCGACGA